>CAZIHG010000025.1:0-6512 GCA_964539205.1 uncultured Candidatus Nitrosopelagicus sp. | reverse complement strand
TGCTTTAGTATATCTTCGGTGATTAATTTTTGCTCAAACAGACTTCGTGTAATGTCATTAATTGTTAACAGACTATGAAGCTTCACACCTTCAGCTTGTAATGTCTGTGTTGCTCCTTCCATCCTATCAACTATTGCATATGTATCTGTCACAACCATTTTTTCCTCTTTAATTGATCTGATAGCGTTGATAACTGAACCACCACTTGTCACAACATCCTCAATCATTAACAGTTTCATATCCCGACAAATTACACCTTCAACTGACTTTGCAGTTCCATGTTCCTTTGCTTGTTTTCTAACATAGATTAGTGGTTTTACAATTTCAGTTGCAAGTGATGCTGCAACTATCAATCCTCCTGTTGGAACTGATACTAATGAGTGAAAGTTTTCAAAGCCTATATCTTCTGCAATTAAATTTTGCAATTCCTTGATCATTTTTCGATATTCATGTGGAAAACTTGGAATCAGTCTAAGATCGATATAATATGGGCTCTTTGTTCCACTTGCCAAAGTGAAATCTCCGAATCTGATAATCTTTTTTTCATAAAGAAATGTTGCAAATTCTTTAACAAAATCCATATCAAAATTTATTTAACTGTATTTATTTTGGTTTGTATTGTTCTATCTGTTATGCCTGAAATTTGGTTAAATTATGGACAGAATGAAGTTGTTTTAGATATACAGGCAGAAAATCTTAATGAAAAACCAACTGATGAAAGTCAGACAATTGATGAGTCAATGATAGATGAAAAATTAGATACTCTTGATTTATCAAAACCGTTAGAAATCGCAATTTTAAATTACACGAATTCTGTTCAGCAAATTTTAACAAAAATTCTCAAAACATGTGAAGAAAAGTCATTTTCAAATCCTAAACTTCTTGTAAACAAAAGAGTTATCCCATTAGTTAAATCAAATAATCCTGAAAATATTTCTATTAACGAATTTGATCAAGATGAGATTTCAGATGCAAATTTGACATTTCTGTCTGAGATGGAATTTGATGGTTTGTTTGGATTTGAAACAACTGCTACAAGATTGCTAAAACAGTTTGGCAAATCAGATATGTTAGATGCATTCAAAAAAAGAGAAGATGATCTACCATCTCCAGGAAAAACAGGATCGAGTATGCATGTTGCAGAGAAATTTGTAGATGGTTTTGAGATTTCATCGATTGAAATCATAGCAAACATAAATGGAATATCTAATTTTTCTATAGGTCATCCCAAAGAATCAAAATCTCTTTCGCAAGCATTTGCAGATTCTTCTATGAAGAAGATCGATCGTCAAAAAACAATGATTATTAGTACAGGAAAAGATGCAAGTAATCAGACATTAAATGTCTCATTGAATTCTTTGTGGAACTGCTATAGTGTGACCAAGAATCAGGGATTTGTTGTATTGTTAGCAGAATGCATGAATGGAATTGGTTCAGATTCAATCCAACAGTTTATTGATGGTAGACTAACAATTGAACGGATAAAAAATGCAACAAAATATGTACAAGGAATGGAAAATTTGTTGTTTTTATCTGAAATTCAGAAAAAGTTTCAAATTGGTTTGGTTTCAATACTTCCAGAACTTTATGTAAAAAAACTTGATATGGTACCGATAGGTGGTGTAAAAAAATCAATGGATTATATTCTGAAGAACATAGGGCAGAGACAAAAAGTTGAAGTAGTTAATGATGGTGCACGTGTATTATTACGGGAAAATTGAGTTTGGAAGAGGGGCACATAGAACTGCCAAAACTATGACGCCAATGTAAATTATTTTTCTATTTTTTGATAGAGGAGAAATATCATCTAACGGTTGTGCATCTTTACTTCTTGAACTTAATAACAAAATTAGTATAGCCATCATCCAATAATTTAACAAAACAAGAACGCCCATACTTGCATATGTAGCAATTTTATGCCATTTTTGGCCTAGAATAACACGTGACATATGACCACCATCTAGTTGCCATGCAGGGAGAAGATTTAGAAACGTAATTAGAAATCCAAGCCATGCTGCGAACATAATTGGGGACATTATCACTTCAACATCATCACCAGTCTTGTCAAATAGTTCAAGCATTCCCATCATTATCAGATTTTCATTCATCTGAATCAATTGTGATGTACCAAACATTTGTTCTGCAATTTGGCTATCTATAACAGGTGATGTATATGCGCCAAATGCTGCAACAACAATAGCAACAACCAGACCAGCTATTGGTCCTGCAATTGCAATATCAAATAATATGTCACGATTTACCGTCAAACCTCTTGATTGTATGAATGCACCAAACGTTGGAATTCCAAAAATAGGAACACCTGGAATGAAATATGGCCAGGTTGTTTTAATTTTATGCCATTTTGCAGCAATAAGATGACCTGCTTCATGGACACCTAGTATTCCAATAAGTGCCCATGCATAAAGAATTGCAACTCCAAATGGATCACCAATTGGCATAAATGAGTTCAGTCCAGCAGTTCTGAAAAATCCATCAATAAGCACCATTGCCACTGTTACTGCAAAAAGTATTCTCGGAGTCCACGTCCTTGATAACCACTTTCTTTGTTTAATTGGAGGAAATTTAGATACAACAAGAAAGATTCCTTTATTTTGTCTCTCTAATACACAGACAAGATTTTTTGCTTCTAATATCTGAGTTAATTTTACAAATTTTTCTTTAAAGTTGATATTTCCAAAACGAAATTTCATTTTTGTTAATGAGATTTCTGTGTCAGTAATTTCAAATTGGGATGAGACAATACTTTGAATCTCTTCTTGAGTCAATTCTACCATAAGAATGATTAAACTTTATTCAATAATTGCTTTTTGTAGCTTAGAATTAAATAATTGCGTATTATACTCAGTTAATGCAGGTAATTTTACGCCAGTTGAATGGAACTATTATTCGTAGATGTGAACCATCTGATCTAATCTCAGTTATGGAAATCAATATGAAAACACTTCCAGAACATTATTCTGATTATTTCTACGAGAGTTTACTTGCTGATTTACCAGAATCATTCCTAATTGCAGAAAATGGAGGAATTTTTGTAGGATATATCATGTGTAAATCTGAGTTTGGATTTTCAAATTTCAAAAAATTGGGATTTGTAAAAAAGGGTCACGTTGTATCTGTTGCAGTTTTACCTGAATTCCGTGGTAGTGGAATTGGTAGTGCTCTTATTGAAGAAGCATTCAAAGGTGTTAAAGAAAAACAATGTGATGAAATGTATCTTGAAGTAAGGTGCAGTAACACTGATGCAGTAAAATTGTATGAACAATTGGGCATGTTTGTCAAACAACGGTTAAAATCATACTATCGTGATGGTGAAGATGCATACATGATGGCAATTGAATTCTAGTTTCAATTAAATAACTGGATTTAATTGAAAATAATATGCAAAGACGTACTGGTATAGGAATAATGATTTTCGTTTTAGCAATAGGCGGATTTTTTCTTTATTCATACTTATTGATGTTATCTGAATGGAGTCCGATAGTTCTACAGCTAAGTATATTGATGATTGTAGGTGGAATACTTGGTGTTGTATCATGGATTGGATATATGATGTTTACTACTTCTGCAAAACCAACTTCATCTATAATTGATGATGATGGTTAATTTTTGTGAATTTCTACATCCACAACAGTTTGGTAGAATCTAGGTCCAACTGGTCTGACAATTCGTGAGTCAATAATTTTTGCTTTTGTTTTATTTACATTTAGAAAATGCTCTTCAGATAATTTAGGCGCATCCTGTTTTTTTTCTGCATGAACATGTGAATAATAATGAATTATGCCAGTCTTTTTTAACGATGAGATTGCAACCTCTAAAAACTCATCTGACTGTTCTGGTAGTAACATCAATACACGATCAGCCTTGTTTTGTAATTGTTTTTTAATGATTTCTGTAGAATCCCCGTTAATTGAAATGACGGTACCTTTGAGTTTATTCAATTTTATATTTTCTTCACATAATTTACTGGCTACAGGGTTAATATCCAAGTTATAAATTGTACATGATTTTTTTCTAGCAGCAAGTAATGAAAACATTCCAACACCGCCAAACATATTGATTATAACCTCATCATCATTCACTAAATTTGAAATTCTTTCTCGCTCAGTTGATAATCGTGGAGAAAAAAATGCCTTTTCAACATCTACAATAAATCTACAACCATTTTCTTTATACTCAGTTTCTGTTTTTACTTGACCTTCAATTAATTCCAAGTTTCTAGTACGAAAATCTCCTTCTACAGGTGAAGACTGATAAAATACCGAGTTTGCTGTTTTTACTTGATCTAATAATGCTTTCCCAATTACCTTCTTTTTTGGAAGTAATGAATCTGGGATTCTTACTATGATAATGTCACCAATTTGATCAAAAGCTGAAACCAACTGCATATTTTCTTGATCTGAAAGTATATTTTCTAATGCTTTTTTTAGCATTCGTGTCATTTTTTATAGTAATAGTTTTGACTATCCTTTTGATCTTTATCAAGTCTACTTCCATCCTTGTTAACTCTAGGCCGACTACTTTTTTCATCACGACGGAATGTAACATCTAATGATTTGAGGAATCTGTTCATTGCATCAATTTTTGGTAGTGGGGATGTTGCATGTCCTTCCACACTTGATACTCCTTCAAAAATAACCATGGAATCTGATACCAAATCCATTAATTGGAGATCATGATCAATAACAACTGCAGATTTACCAAAAGAACGACAAAATTTTTGAAGAAATTTTCCTACAGCAATTCTATCTTCAACATCTAAGAATGCAGATGGTTCATCAAGTGCATATAGATCAACTTTCTGTAAAAGACATGTAGCAACAGCAACTTTTTGTAACTCTCCACCTGATAAATTCTTCATTGATTTATTATAGAGTTTTTTAATTTTTAATGGCTCAATATTTTGTTCTTCTTCAGTAGTATCTTCTATAGACCCACCATTCGTATTATCCAACATAGTGAGCACTTCTATATCAACATCATTTGTAAGATACTGTGGTTTATATGAAATTTTTATTTTTTTATTGACAGAGCCTAAATCAGGTTTTTCAACACCAGCAATCATTTTCATCATTGTGGTTTTTCCTAGTGCATTGGCACCCATAATTCCTAGTAAATCACCTTTTCTCACTTCTCCAGGTTCAATAGATACTGAAAAAGATGAATATTTTTTTTCTAACTTTGGATACGATATAACTACATCACCCTGTTGAATTTCATCTGTCGCTGTTGATGCATCAAATGTGAATTTTTTATCTCTGAATCTGACATTTTCAGATGGAAGATATCCATCTAAAAATACATTGATTCCAACCTTTGTTGATAATACATTTGAAACAATTCCATATGCTGCAGGAATACCATAAAGTATCTCAATATAGTCACTCAAATAGTCTAATAATGTCAAATCATGTTCTACAACCATTACACTTTTTCCCAATTCAGCCAAATTGTGTATTACCTTTGCAACTCCAGTTCTCTGAAACACATCATTGTATGACGATGGCTCGTCAAAAAAATAAAAATCAGCATCTTTTGAAGCAGATACTGCAACCGCTAATCTTTGTAACTCTCCACCACTTAATTCATTGAGATTTTGTTCAATAGAATTCTCCAGACCAAGTTTTTTTATTAATTCACCAGACACACCACGTTCATCATATTTTTCTAAAAGTTCTTTTCCAGTTCCATCAAATGCATTTACGACATTATGGACTTGCTGTGGTTTGATCGATGCACAAATATTTCCATCTTTTATATCTTGAAAATGTGATTTCAACTCTGTACCTTTGTAGAATTTTAAGATGTCATCCCATTCAGGTGGCTCAGAATAGTTTCCAAGATTTGGTTTTAAATTACCTGATAAGATATTAACCACTGTACTTTTTCCCATCCCGTTTCTACCTAACAGTCCAACAACTTCACCTTTTTTTGGAGTAGGAAGTTTGTAAAGTCTAAATGAATTAATTCCATACTGATGAATTTTATCAGTTGATAATTCAGTTGCTAAATTAACAATTGTAATTGCATCAAAGGGACATACTTTAACACATATTCCACATCCATTACAAATATCTTCATCAATCTGTGCTTTTTTTGTTTCTTCGTTAAGTATAATACAATCTGCCCCAGACTTATTTACTGGACAATATTTGATACATTCCAGACCACATTTTTTGGGTTGACATAATTCTTTATCTAAAACTGCTACACGATGAGTCATATCGAATTCGTTATTTTCTTTAATTTATAGTTCTATGAAACGAGTTACTTCAAATTTCTTTAGAATCTAATGAAAATTTCGTTACCTTAATAGAGAAGTCGTATCAGAAATAATTCAAGCCGGCCATAGAGTTGGGGTGCGACCCAGTCTCATTCCGAACCTGGAAGTCAAACCCAATGTCGCTGCTGTGTTACTAAGGTACGAGAGTACTTGGGAAGCAGTAGTGCTGGTATTTTTATTACAACTATATTATACAAAAAAATGATCATTT
>CAZIHG010000024.1:0-21264 GCA_964539205.1 uncultured Candidatus Nitrosopelagicus sp. | reverse complement strand
ATAATTGAATTCTATAAGAACAAAAAGTAATGACACAATAGTAAGTGCAAGAAAGAATGAGAGAAATGATGATGATGGACTTAGTAATGTGAGTGAATAGCGATTATGTATATTATTAATATGATCTTGCTCAGACATGTGAATCAGGGTATGAATAGCTTTTCAATTGCCCAAGAAACTAGAATCAAACTAATTGGTACTACTACAACTATTTTTGGTGATACTTTGATACCTTTAGTCTCATCCTCAAAGAATCTTAGCAGACCTGCGCTAGACGCAGGTAATGGGTTACTCTTATTTTTATCAGCCAATGTCCAGAGACCAAAAATTTAGCATAAAAACTTTTGGCTAATTTTTCATCTTTTTTATAATTTCCACTAGTGAATTAATTGATTTCAATATGGATTCCTGTTTTTCATGATCAGATTCATTTGATAGTTCTTCTGTTAATTTGTCAAGTTTTTCTTCTAATCTCACCAATGCGTTAGAATCACTTTTTGATTCAATATCAGAGTCTGCATTATGATTGATTTTTTCTGGTTTTTTACCACAGCTAATACACAGTGCATTTCCATCCTTCATAACACGAACTCCTTTACAATATGGACATGGTTCGCTTAACAAAGTAGCACCATTCAAAAGCATTTCAGCCGCTTTTTTTGTGAGTTTATCAGACATGCTTGTATATCTCATAGTGGTTAAAAAATTGTATTTTATTTTTTCATTAAGGCTTAATAGTATGTGCGAACAAATGATTTCGAACTAATGGCGGTTATTTGTAGTACTTGTGGACTTCCTGACGATTTGTGTGCTTGTGTCGATTTAAACAAAGATAGTAATCATATCATCATTAGATTAGAAACAAGGCGATTTAAAAAAAAGGGCACAATGATTGATGGATTAGATCCAAAAATCAATAATCTTGAAAACATTGCAAAAGAATTGAAAAGCAAATATGCATGTGGTGGAACTGCGAAAGAAGGTTATATTTTCTTACAAGGTGATCACCGTGATACAATAAAGGAAACTCTAGTGAATCTTGGTTTTTCTGAGGATGTAATAGAACTCAATTAGAATTATCGTGTCACATCTAAATAACATATTACATGGTTTTGGAATTCCACTTTCAGCTTTAGTCTCAGTTATTTTTGGGATGATGATTTTATCATTTCCATTAGGAACTTACACACTTTTTAATTCTGAAATTGGAGATGACATTGATTATAGTTTTCCGTTAGATCAATTTGATATTTTTATTGCTGGCATTAATTTGGGAATTCCAATTGAATATGAAATTGGTGATGTTTTTCTAGTATTTTGGAGTATTTTTCTAATACTTTTTGTTATAACGTTTCTTGGTCCTAGAAATAATTTTTTGCAAACTATTAGCCAACTTTTAACTAAAGATAAAATCAATACAGATGCAAATTATCTAGTTAATGTAATAAAATGGTTTTCAGTGATTGTTGTAATATCTGGCATCATAAATTTTGTTCAAGAAAGTTTTGGTATATCAACACTGCCACCAGAATATACCAATGATTTAACTTTATTTTTAGCTATAACTATTTCACCAATTACTGAAGAGTTAGGATTTAGAGTGATGTTAATTGGAATCCCACTTTTTTTGATATTTGCACATAAATCATCAATCAAGTTTTTTTTCAGTGTACTTTGGCATCCATATAACAATCTACATATCATGCAGCATAAACGTGCTATTAGCATCATAATAGTAGTTGGATTGTTTTTTGGATTGGCACATATTATTTCTGGTGAACCATGGAGTGAAGGAAAGTTTGCTCAAGCTACAATTAGTGGAATAATTATTGGATGGGTTTACTATAGATATGGATTAATTTCTGCAATACTTGTTCACTGGGCAACAAATTATTTCATATATTCATATATCTTTTTTCTATCAGACTTGAACCAGATTTCTATTCAAAATACTTTATCGCATTCAATGATTGTAACACTTGAATTAATCCTCATTGTGACTGGAATTATATCAATATCTATGATAATTTTAAATTATTTTAATACAAAAAATCAGAAAAAACTAAGCATGTGACTATTCATTAAAAATTTCTTCCATCTTTTTACAAAATGATGGTTTAGTTTTTTGCTTCAAAATAAAATTCACGTCTACAACATTATCAATATCAATCATAATTCTGTGTATTAATGCCACCGAGTATACAATTCTTGCAATTTTCAATGGTTCAGATTGAAATTTGTAGCTTCCTTCATCATATCTAGTCTTCATTTTTGGTACTACAGTTCTGACTAGTGCATTTGTACCATCAAAATGCCTTGATGGTACAATTATTGCGTTTTTTCTATTTTGGTAGTGATTAAGCAAATTATCCAAATCTTCTGTAAGTATAAGTGGAATATCCTGTGGTAGTACCACTGAGCATGAATAGTCATTTTTTACTAGATATTCATTAGCCAATGATACTGCATTATTAACACCCGATTCGCTCTCATCGATGATTTCTATACAATTAAATTTTCTTCCAATGGAAAATGCAGATTCATCCTTTGAGACTATTATAATATCGTTAATTGTCTTTGCATTTGAAATTACTTCTAATATCTCTTTTAGCATTATTTCACAGAGATCCTCTTTTTTAGTTGCAGGTAAATTTAATCTAGATTTGGATTTGGAAAAAGATTTTACTGGAATTATTACTGAAGTTTTCAAATTACTGTTTGACTTGTTTTAGAATAAATGATGCAAGTGATTGCTCAGCTAATTTATTTTGCATTTTTATTTTTGTATCATAAACCTTTAGATCAAGACTTTCAATTTGCTTTGTTAATGATTTATCTTTTGTATCAATAACTATTTTTGAACATACATCTGCATACATTTGTGCAATACCAAATGCGCTAACTTCAATACCAGCTGCTTTCATGTAATCTGCAGCTGGACCGCTAAATGCTTTATCTCCAATAATTGGTGATATTGCAACAACTTTTCTTTTATTTTTGCTTAGTTCTTTTCTAATGCCTTTGATGTTAATCATTGGTCCAATACTAGTAAGTGGATTTCCCGGTGCAATGATTACCAATTCTGCATCTTGTATTGCGCTTACTGCTGATGGAAGCGGTCTTGCCTTGTCAGCTCCAATGTATTGTATACCCTCTATTGGTCCTTTTCCTCTATGTTTAACCCAAAATTCCTGTAGATGTAGATCTTCACCGTTTGATACAATTCTAGTTTCTAGTATATTATCTGTAATTGGGAAAACTTTAGTTTCAATTGCAAATTTTTCACACATCCATTGTGTGATGTCAGAAAGATTTTTTCCATTCTTTAACATGTTTGTTCTAATCAAATGAGTTGCAGCATCTCTATCCCCAATACGAAACCAATTTTCTTCTCCAAGAATTTCCATTTGTCTTAAGAATCCAAATGTGTCTTTTTTAATGCCCCAGCCTTTTTCATAATCTAAGAGATCTGATAAACCATAAATTATTGTATCAATATCAGGACAAATGTATAATCCATACAACCAATAATTATCTCCAACATTACTAATTACATTAACATCACTTTCATGTGATGTTATACCTCTCACGAGTTTCACGGAACCTGTACCACCAGCCAAAATTGTAATCATAAATTAACTATCCGATTTACTCAATCTTTTACTACATATTACTTTTTCAGATTTAGTAAATAGTAGATATGTGATTTTATGAATAGATTATTATACCATATTGAACGAAATTCTTCGTGTTTCGAGCAGTAATTTTAACAGTTTCATTGGCTGCAATAATGCTTTGTGGTCTTATTACACCTGTTGATGCCGCACAGATGACATTTAGAACTTTTTCACAATCGGGAGTTAGTGAAGAAGCGGAAATAAAATTTCAAAGATCAGTCATCATAAACTATGATGATGGTGGACAGCTAGCTGATCAACTACGGGGTCTAAAAATAACCAAAACATTCTCTGCAGACTCCAGTGATCCTGGTATAAATGAACTTCGTGATAGGATTAACTATTTCTTGAAAAACACTGCAAATAGTGATGCTGCAGTGACTGATGTAGAAATTGATTATGATACAACACTTACTGGTCGTGGATTAAACACATCTATTGATTACAAAATTATTCTTACACTACATGTAACTAATCATATAATTCGTGACTTTTCGGGTTCCAGTGCAGGAATAATCGACATGGATTGGAGAGGAGTTATTGTTGATGGACCTGTTGTGATTGATATAAGAGGAGTAGAAAATGAAATTAATCTTCCAATATCATTCATTGCTAATGCTTCACCTGCATTATATTCTGCTGTACAAGGAACTGAGGCTGAAGCAATTCTAAATACACCACTCATGGATGCAAGTGGAATAAAGGCTCAACCACTAGGTAACTGGCACTTTTTGTTTGATCCTACAGGCATTAATGTAGACGCTTCACAATTTGGAATGTCAGAAGAGTTGGCTGGATTAGTATGGTCTTCATATACAATGGGTGAAAGCAGTTTGAGAGAAGGAATTCAAACTGAGAAAGAAAAAACAGCAACATTCACCACCGACACAACTTATGATCTTCGAACCATTGAATCTGCAGATGCTGCAAACGTTTTCGTTGCTGGATTTGCAAACGTTGATGTATTGTCAAATAGTGAAGTATTTGGATTTAGTCCAACAGCACCAGAAGGATTTGCGACAACATCAACAGGTGGATTCCCAATGATGATCATCTATGGTATGGCTGGAATGGCAGGTGTTGCAGGTGTTGCAGTATTTATTATAAGTGAAAATAAACGCAAAAAAGAAATTAAACAAGGTGGTATTCAGACAGGAATTGATCCTTCACAACTGAGAGCTACTGGAACAAGTGCAGGTTCTGGTGGTTATCAAACCAATAGAGGTGAATCATATCTTGCAGGAGAAGACTATGCACAACATAGAAGCGTTTACGATAATCCACAAGTTGAAGAAAAAACTGCACCAGAAGAAGAGAAAAAAGAATCAAGTAGAGGTTCCATGCCAAAAGGCTGGAAACCAGAATAGTGCGTGCTGGCCATAACCCTCTTTCTGTTTTAGACGATATTTCGCTTTGCAGCCTACCTGAACCAGATGCAGAATTCTATAGTTCTATTTGGCCTTGCTCCTTGTGGGGCAGATTTTCCATTCCTCCGTTGGAAACCTCAGATTGTGTCATCATTGTACACTCCAAGTGGGATTTTTTCTGTGCTGTTGCCAACCATCTCTGATTGTCTATCACCAGACCACAACTTCTGCATGGAGAGAGGAGTTTCCTCTGCCGTAGCAGCATTCGTCCACCAGCTCGCACCAGTGAGAATTATCTAATTTTTTAATTATTTCAAGTTAACTATTCTAACTTATTTTTGAATCAAAGAATCTTTCATCATATTTCCCTCTTCTTGCTTTTGCCTTTGATATGTAAAAAATCTGCATGATATCCATATACAATCGATAAAGTATTTTGATTTCTCGAAGTCTTGGAATTATTGCATACAAAAATGAACGTGCATGCACACCTGAAAACCTGTGATTTCTAACAATTATCATAGTCTTATTTGTCTTATCTACAATTTCTAATGTTTTTGGACTAAATGCAGACTCTGATTGATTACCAGCACCAAGAATTATTAGTGCAGCTTTATTTTTTTTGAAGTTTTTTAGTAATTCTGGAACTATACTTCCAGACGAATATACTTTTTCGAATTGTATTTTCTTTAATCCAAGTTCTAACATCTTATCATTTATTCTGTTTATCACTTGAACTTCATCATCAGGGGATTCCACAACACCTCTTACAATTCTAATCTTTGAATTATTTTTAGTTGCAAGTGCATGACCAATTTCTAATCCAAGATCACTATGCCTTCCTTTATCATACGATATGATCATCTGTGATAGATCTTCATCAATGCTCTTCCTTAATCTTACTCCTATAATATCACATGTTGTAAGTGATAGTAGTTTTCTGTTATTCCTTAGAAAAGAAAAATCAACTATCATAGTATTGATATCTTGTTCTTCAGCAGTTGATAGTATTGCCTCAGTTGGGTCATGTGCTAGCCTAACCAAAAATCTGTCACGTAATGAACCATGTATTTCTCTCTTAAAATCATCAATTGCTTTTAATCCGTTATCACCAAATCCATGAGTTAAGGAGAGTGGTGTTTGGCGTGGTATATTCACTATGTTTAATATTGTAATTTCACCATCATTGAATTCTGAGATAGATTTGGCAATCTGATATATTTTTTTTGCATTTCGTTTATCAAATACAATCATTATTCTGTATTCTTTTCGTAGTTTTGGTCCCTGTGTGAATACTAATGGTGCATTATGTTCTAGTTCTTGTTTTGATGTGTAAAATTTGTAAATTACAAATCCAATCAGAACCCAAACAACTGCAATAATCCAGCTTTCTGGATGTGTAAATAGAAGGTAGATTGACAAGGCCATAGCAGTAGCAATTCCAATTATAGGAACTGCAGGAAAGAATGGAGTCTTAAATCCATATTCAACAGTTTTTTCATAAAGTCGACGAATTGTAATTGATGCTAGATTTACCTGAGTAAACAAGAATAGGAACATGATACTTGCAGCAAGTGCAATTGCTGTAAGGTCAAGTGATAATGCTAATACCATCATGATCATGCCTGAAATTATCGTTGCAACAAAAGGGGTGCGATATTTTGGATGTATTTTACTGAAGATATGTGGTAGATTATACTGTGTTCCCATAGCAAAAGAAACTCTGCTTGCCGCAAATGTAGTAGCATTAAGTGCTGAAAGTGTTGATACTAAACCACCAGCCAGAACTATCAGTGCCCCAAATGGCATAAATCTCTCTGCAGCCTCGATTATTCCAAGCTCACCAAAACTTCCAAAAAAACTCCACGCCGGCATTCCAATGTCGTCTGGGTTTAGACCTCCAATGAATACAAATGTGAACACTACATACAATGTAACTACAATAGCAAGTGACAGTAGAATAGCACGTGGAATATTCCGTTTTGGATTTTTAATCTCGTCACCCGCCTGTGAGATTATCTCATATCCTTCAAATGCAATGAATGTTAATCCCATTGCAAGTGCAATTCCAGTAATTCCTAATGGCATAAAATCTGTAAAATTTTCTGACCAGTTTGGATTCGCAAATGCCATTGCAAGAACTGCTGCTACAACAAGTATTCCGATTATTCCAAGCTGTGTGAATGTTATTGCATTTCCTACTTTACCAGTATCTGATGATCCTCTAATGTTAACAAATGTAAAAATGATAATTGCTATAGCTGCAAACAATTTGTCTATCGGGAATCCAAAATCATCTCCAATTACACCTGATGTCTTTAGTAGATGACCGAAGAATGCTCCAAATGCAACTGCATAAAGACTTCCTGCAATAGTATGACCAAACCATGCCATCCATCCACTAAGATATGCATTGGGTCTTGGCAGTCC
The DNA here is from genome assembly GCA_964539205.1 of uncultured Candidatus Nitrosopelagicus sp. Lineage (GTDB taxonomy): Archaea > Thermoproteota > Nitrososphaeria > Nitrososphaerales > Nitrosopumilaceae > Nitrosopelagicus. The sequence goes on along the minus strand of CAZIHG010000024.1, from coordinate 13,790 downwards.
TTGTTTTACCCATCTATATCCACCACCAGTAGCAGGAAATGCAGAACCCAACTCGGCATATGTAAGTGCAGTGAATACGGTAATTACACCATTAAGCATAAAGGCAATCATCAATGCAGCTCCGGCTTCTGCCATTCCAGGACCAACCAGAACAAAGATTGCACCACCAATCATTGATGCAATACCAATCATCACAGAATCCTTTAGTGAAAGGCTTCGTACAAGCCCTGAATCTGATTTTTCCACTTCCATGTCAGTCACGACTCAAATATGCTAGATTTTAAACGTATTCTATGTGTTTGATGGAATAGATTGGTAAATTAAGTTCCTTTTACTATGCTGAAGAGCTGTCTTACAGCAAGTTTTGGGTGATGTGTAGCAAGGCGAACTATCTTTGATATACCAAAATCTGCTCGAATAAAATCCAAAAACTCATCTGCCGACAGCTCACTAATCACGTCTAGTTCCTTATCCCACTGTTCATCTGATAATCCAATCCACCTGTTTTGCACCTTTGACGCAGAATTGATTTTAGATTCTATTGCCTTTTTCCATTCTGTTTCGTACGGTCTGAGAGCATTTTCTGACGTATCATCGTTTTTTACGGCATCTGACGCAACTCTTCCTGCAACCCTTCCAAATCTTATCGCATATCTAATTCCTTCAAGAACAAGTGGATTTGCCTGACCTGCCGAGTCACCAACCAAGATGAAATTGTCGTATACTGTATTTCTTGACAGTCCATCATTTGGTATCAGCCCATAGTGAAATTCAATTTTGGTAATTGTACCCAAATCCTTGATTGGACCTTCTTTGTTTTCCATTAACTCGTTTAATCTTTCTGTAGGATCAACATCAGACTCTGGCTTGCCAACTCCCACACCAATTCTAACTATATCTCCACCTACAGGAAAAATCCATGCATACCCTGCAGGTGAATATTTCTGTCCTACCATCAACCACCATGTTTTATCATCTACGTTTTCAGCTCTTACCTCATACTCTGCACCAGCACCAAACCTTTCCCATTGTGTTATTAGACCAAGCATCTTTCCAACAACTGACTGAAATCCACTGCAGTCGATTATAACCTTGGCATTGAATTTAATTTCTTTGTCATCTGATTTTGCAATGACACCAATTGGTCTTTTCTGTTCATCAGTTATTACATCTGTCACATTTGTATTAACAATTAATTTTGCACCATTTTCTTGCGCTTGCTTTGCTAAATGTCTATACGTTTTTCTGACATCTAACACTGCAGCCTTTGCCACATCATCAGATATGGTCACAGTGTTTGAGGGAGAACAAAATGAATAATTCTTAATCGGATTGTAACAATCCTCCGGTATTCCAAAACTTTTAGCATCTTTAACCCATGTGACGCCACTTGTCCTTACAGTCTCTGCAACAACACTTTCCTTTTCCAATAATGCTACACTCGAACCGCTTCTTGCAGCCTCATGTGCTGCAGAAGAACCAGCAGGTCCAGCACCAACAATTACAATATCAAAATCAAACTCTTCCAACAGTTGAAATTCATTCCGTGAATATTATAATCTAACACTTTATAGGATAATTTTTTTGAAGTCGTTGCTTTTTTGTATGTCTGCAAAATCGATATCAAATTTTGCCTTTGCCTTGAATGAAAAGTCCATTTTTGTCACGTCACCTAAAATTTGCAGCCCCTCACCAATCCTACCTATCTTGACTAGTGATGATGCCTTGTTGTAGAGTGCAGTCGTGCTTTTGGGGTTTATTCCCAAAACCACGTCATAGCAGCGAATGGCAGCATCATATTCTTGGATGTAATGATATGCCAGCCCTTTGTTTACAAGGGCAAGTATGTTTGCCTTGTCCTGCAATAGCACCATATCATAACACTCTATTGCCTGTGGATACCTTCCAATTTTTCCAAGAATGTTTCCCTTTTTTATCAGTGCATCAATGTGGTTTGGCTGTATCTCGAGGATCTTTTCAAATGATATCATCGCCTCTTTTGGGTTTCCAAGGTTCAGGTCACGTTGTCCCTGCTTTAACAAGTTCTCAATTGATGTCATACTCCATGTTATAATCTAGTTCTAATGAATTTTGTTTTCTGATAATTCATCAAATGCACTTATCTAACTGTCATTCAAATCTGAATCATGGCTGAGACAGACATATTTGCATTAATTGTTTGGTGTGGAATTACAGCCATAGTTATGACTATCACAGGATTTGCTTATCGTGGATACAAGAGGAAAAACAATGCGACGACTACATCTTGAAAAAAAAGGTATTAGAGGACTCGCTATTGCTGAAAGTTTCATGCACAACTCACAAAAATCAGTATTGGCTGGAATAGTAATCTCAAATGATTTTTTGATAGACGGATTTGTTTTTGGTAGTGCAACAATTAAGGGTGATGATGCAACAGATCAAATAATTTCAATGTATCAAAGGCTTGAACGAAATGACATATCTTACTTGATGATCTCTGGAATTGTGATATCCCTATACAATATGATAGATGTGAAAAAAATCTACAAGAGCATTTGTATTCCAACAATTGGTGTGACATATAGCAATTCTGGCAATCTTCATGAGACAATAAAAACTCATTTTCCAGAAAATTATGAGAAAAAATTAATACGGTACTCTAAAATCGGAGAGCGAGAAAAAGTTTTACTTAATTCAGGAATTGATTTTCATGTGCGATATGAAGGATGTAATGGCTTAGAGTGTAAGCAGTTATTAGAAAAAATTTGCATATCTGATTTTCCAGAACCACTTAGGATTGCAAAACAATTAGCTCGTTCTATAATGAGAGAACAAAATAATACTAATTAGTACAGATTCTAAAATCGTAGATCGAGAAAAATTTTAAATATAGTAATTTTGGATTTTCGACATTGAATAGGTTAGAATTGGTTTACGATGCAATTCATAAAAATCCGGCTATTCGTTTTAATGATCTCATGCGTGAAACTAAACTGAAGAATGGTACTCTTACTCACTACATTAACCGATTAAATGACTTGAAAAGAATAAAAATTGAGAGAACACCTAGAATTACAAGATTTTATGATCAAATAATTCCACAAAATGAGGCAATTATTTGCAAATACCTAACACGTCCAACCATAAAACACATCATTGGTTTGTTACTTAAAGAAGGTACATTATCACATATCGAAATTGGTAATAGACTGAAGAAGTCATCTGCAACAGTATCTGTATGCTTATCTGAATTATTTGATAACAAAATAATCGAAAAAACATATGATATACCATCAAACAAATATTCACTAGTTAATCCAAAATTTATTCAACAAGTTGTCAATACGCATTTTCCATTATTTTTAAAAATTTTGGATTATGATACAATCAGATCCTTTATTTCTACAAGATAGATACACATTATACAAAATGAATTATATTAAATGAGGATATAATTTTTGCATGGGCCTAAACCAATCAGTTTTAGTATGTGATCAGGTTAATCCTATTTTGAATGAGATATTAGAAAAAAATGGACTGAAAATAACATATGAACCAGAAATTACACATGAAGGAATTGCTGAAAAAATTGCAAATTTTGAAGTTATCATAGTAAGAAGCAGAACAAAGATTACCAAAGAACTAATTCAGAAAGCTGATAAATGTCAGATTATTGCACGAGTTGGTGTTGGTTTAGATAACATTGATCAAACTGCTGCTAAAGAAAAAAACATTCGTGTCATAAATGCAGTTGAGGGTGCAATGAATGCAGTGGCTGAATTAGTCATTGGCCTAATGCTTTCATTGGCAAGAGAAATACCAAGAGCTGATAGAGAAGTTAGAGATGGTAATTGGATCAAAAAAGAACTGATGGGTTCTGAATTACGTGGAAAATATTTGGGAATTGTGGGTTTAGGAAACATTGGTAAACGACTTGGTCGATTGGCTAAATCATTTAATATGAACATTATAGGTTATGACGTGACACCAATTGATGACGAGTTTTCTAAAGAGGTTGGTTTGATGAAAGCAGATCTTGGTACATTATTAACAAGTGCAGATTATGTTTCATTGCACGTCCCACTTTTAGAGAGCACCAAGCATATGATAAATTCTCAAAACATTGAAACGATGAAAAACACTGCACGAATTATCAATACTTCACGTGGAGGCGTAATAGATGAGGATGCACTTTATGATGCACTAAAAAACGGTAAATTAGCTGGTGCTGCACTAGACGTGTTTGAGATTGAGCCTGCTACATCAAACAAACTAAATGAACTATCTAACTTCATATCCACGCCTCATATGGGTGCTCAGACAAAAGAAGCTCAGTCATTAGCTGCAAATGTTATAGCCGAAAAGATAATACAGATACTTAGAGGCGTTATTTAGTGATGTCAGCAAAGATTTTGTTTATGTTGATTCTAATCGCCACAATAACTACTGTTCCTGCTTTTGCTGAGAATCTGAATGTCGTGGTGAAAGGATTAAACACCAAAGTTAATTATGCATTGGATTATGAAAGTTCAGGAGCCACGATTGAGGCCGTATATGCAGATCTAGATTCAATTTCACTCATTTTTGAGGTTTCAATTTCAGAATCACATGGGGATATTACGATTGAATTTGATAGAAATATTTTTGATGCAAAAATTGGAGACAACGACGATGACTTTTTCATTATATCTGATGGTGAAGAAATTAAGTTTGATGAAGAAAAATCTGAAGATATGAGAATGCTTTCTTTTTCAGTTCCACAGGGAACAGAAGAATTTGAAATTTTTGGCACAATGCTTTTTGGTGAATCATTTCTATTGAACATTGAAGAAGCAGCTGCAGCAGCAGAAGAAGCAAAGATATTGGCAGATCAAGAAGAAAGAAAAGAGTTTTATAAATTGGTAGAAGAAATGGAAGCAAATGTAGAAAGGATTAATGAAAGAATAGCTGAAGAACTAGCTGCAGAAGCAGAACAAGCTAGAATAACTGCATTGGCAGAAGCATGTGGTGAAGGAACAATATTTTTAGATGGTGAATGTGTCAATCAAGGATTAATCGGACCTCAACCAGAATCAATAGAATCAGGACCTTTAATCAATTCAATATTTGCTGCTATGGGTATTGGACTTGCTGTTATGATAATTCTTTGGGGTATAGGTAGATCACGTCATAAGAAACTTTCTGTTGTCGAATCAGATGATTCTTGATCAAAAGGTATCACCATAAATTTCTCACTAATTAAAAATTGCATTGCATAACCATATGTTGTATCAGTAATCTCTCCTGTTGACCACCATGCAGTAGTAAATTTGAACCATTCAGGAATGTATAACTCTCCGTTAGATTCTGGACTGCTGAGTATTTCTTGTTGGATAAGATAATGTATTCCTTTTGCATATTCTTTATCTGGAATTTGACCTGTAAGCCATAATTTTGCCAAATCATTTATCCAATATGGTATCCCAATACTACCATCATCAATAATTGTAAAATCTGTTTTATCAGTTGCTCCAGAATATTCCAATTCGAGTGAATATTGACCAGCTTTCCAGATAATACTATCAAAACTGATAGGTGCCACAATACGTGTTTCTTGTTCAGAGATAGGCGTGTTCAATAGGAGACTTCTTACCCCAGATGGATCAATGATGAATATCTTGGCATCTTCGCCAGTTATATCAGAAACAATTATTGTATAATCTAATCTTTCACCGTAATGATATGTTGTATTTGTCAGATTAATCTCAACATTTGATGCATATTGTGCATTAGCCAAAATAGGCCAAACTGTCATAGAGAAAATTACTATTATTACAAGCGCTACAACTCTAACCAATAATTGAAATCTCATTAGGGATAATATAACGAATTGTGTTTGACTATCATAGGATTATTAAGGGTAATTTTTCATGCAGAAATATGTCTACACAAGACAAGGTTTGGTATACAATGTGGAAGGAAAATTCCCCTCAATTAAGAGAACGTGCAATTATTTGGAGAAAAGAAAATGCAGTCACTAGAGTTGATAGACCAAGTAGACTTTTGAGAGCTAGAAGATTAGGCTACAAAGCAAAACAAGGAATCATAGTTGTTCGTATGAGAGTTGGAACTGGCGGTATGAGGAAACAAAGACCAAGAGGTGGAAGGAGACCAAAACATCTTGGCGTCACAAGAATTAAGGGCGATGACAGTATGAAACAGGTTGCACAACGACGTGTTTTAGAACGTTACCCAAACATGAAACTTCTAGGCTCATACTTCCTTTACAAAGATGGAAAACACTATTGGTATGAGGTAATACTTGCTGATCCATCACATCCACGAATAGCAAAAGATAAAGAGCTTAGGAAAAGAGTTGTGCCAAGTGTAGCATAATGAAAATAGTTTTCATCCTGTTTTCGATATTAATAATTTCAATCTCTCCTGCATTTGGAGTACCTCTTGCAGAAAAAACTGGATTAAAATTTTCATTTCCAATTTCCATGGATGAGGAATATTTCTTTATCGAAGGAACTGCAAATTTTGATGTTAAACATATAGATTTCGATAAAACTACTAAAGAATTGAATTTAGAAATACAAAGTTCGCTTAATGATAATCTTGTTGAAATGATAATTCCCAGAAATTTGTTAAAAGGAGATCTTACCTTCATGATTACATCTGTTCCAATGACTATGAATCAAATAGCGGAATCATCTTCCATGATTTCAAAAGTTAGTCCAAAAATAATTCATTATGATAACGAGAACATATTCATTACGTTAGAATTCACTGGTGTCGGCACACATTATTTGATTATATCTGAATCTAGATATGAAAATGTACAACCAATAGACGGTATTAATGATAAAATGACAGAAGACACAGTAGAATCAAATGGTGGAGGTTGCCTAATTGCAACAGCAGCATTCGGTTCTGAAATGGCACCACAAGTTCAATTCTTGAGAGAGATTAGAGACGGTAAGGTAATGGTAACACAATCTGGTACTGCATTCATGACAGGATTCAACCAATTCTATTACTCATTTAGTCCAGCAGTAGCTGACTATGAGAGAGACAATCCAGTTTTCAAGGAAGCAGTAAAACTATCACTTACTCCAATGTTGACATCATTAGCATTGCTGAACTATGTTGATGTTGACACAGAAGAACAGATGTTAGGATGGGGTGTATCATTGATACTACTCAACATCGGAATGTACTTTGCTGCACCAGTAATTTTGATTATATCAATCAGGAAATTACTATCTCTGAGAAAGTAATTTGGCATTACTCACTTAGTAGTTTTTGTACCATTGATTCTAGATTAGTAGTTGAGCCAAATGATACATCACGTAAAATTCCTTTTCTATCTACCAAAATAGTTGATGGTGTTCCCTGTAATGAATACATTTCAAATGTCTCAGCTGTGTATTCTTTAGATTTGTAATATTGTTTCACTCTTGCATAAATTTGATTTTTATAATCATCAGGCTGAGATTCAAAATTAGGAATTTGTTGGTTTATGAATGCAGTCATCTTTTCCATAGATGGCTCACCTCCTTCTTTGACTAGTGAATCCATAGCAACTGGATATGGAATTTTAAATTGTATTTTTCCATCATTTAATTGTCCATATTGTGTCAACGCTTGTTTTGTATCACCAACAACCTCTCCTGTTCTCAAAAGCATTTCTAGATTCTCTAATGTATTTTTATCATAATCCTCAAAGGCAGTAGCTACACCAAATACTGATAGTCCATCAGTTCTATATTTTTTGTATATGTTAATAATTTCTGGTATTGAATGCATAAAGCATCCTGGGCAATTTACCTGAAAGACTTCAACTAATTTTACATTGTCCCCCTCCTGATCTAGGTTTGTATCCATTCCTTGAACCCATTTTCCTAATTTTAGATTTGGTGCCTTTTCACCAATTGTGACCATATCAATTTTTGAATTTCTTTTATATTAAAAGCATAACGAACATTCTAAAATCATGGCAAAAATTGCCACAACTATAATCTTTCAAGTATAATTTGGTAAAAAAATAATACTTTAAATGATAATTGAACAGACAATTTCGGATGTTAAAAGATAAGATCCTAAAACTCAAAAAGGAAAAAGATGTAGTAATTTTAGCGCACAATTATCAGATTCCTGAAGTTCAAGATATCGCAGATTTTGTAGGAGATTCACTTGGACTTGCAAGGGAGGCAGCAAAAACTAAAAATCAAACAATCCTGTTTTGTGGTGTCCATTTTATGGCTGAGACAACCGCGATAATTAGTCCTGAGAAGAAAGTTCTCATTCCCGATTTAGAAGCTGGTTGTTCATTATCAGATTCCATCACTATAGAGCAATTAAAAAAATGGAAAAAAGATCACCCAGATGCTATTACAGTTGGTTATGTAAATACAACTGCAGAGATAAAATCTGAACTTGATTATTGTTGTACGTCATCAAACGCTGTAAATGTGGTAAAAGCAATACCTGATCACAAAGAGGTTTTATTCTTGCCTGACATGTTTTTGGGTTCTTATGTCGCTAAAATGACTGGAAGAAAAAATATGTTCATATGGGCTGGCGAATGTCATGTTCACGCTGGAATTACACCATCAGATATTGATAAAAAACTAGAATCCATGACAAATGCAGAGTTTCTTATACATCCAGAATGTAGTTGTACGTCACCAATGCTTTATGATATTGCATCAGGTAGTCACAAAAATAGGCAAGTACAAGTTTTGTCAACTGAAGGAATGATGAATTATGCTAAAAATTCAAGTTCCAATGAATTTGTTGTTGCAACTGAAACTGGAATATTGTATAGAATGAGACAGGAGAATCCTACAAAAACATTTGTTCCTGCATCTGAAAAAGCTGAATGTCAGTATATGAAGATGATAACATTAGAAAAGGTATACGATTCCCTAATTAATGAAAGATTTGAGGTCAAAGTTCCAAAAGATATAGCATTGAAAGCAAAATTATCGATAGACAGAATGCTATCTATTAGTTAATCTCTAAACTCAGATCAATTCCTTTTGTAGAATTTGTTATTTCACCAACAGATATCATATCAACACCAGTTTTTGCATATAGTTTGATATTTTTTTCATTAATTCGACCTGAAGCCTCTATCTTAACATTTTTTCGCAGATTTAGTTTTTTAAGGTTAGTTAGTGTAGATTTGATTTGTTTCGGTGAAAAATTATCAAGCATGATAAGTTCAACACCAAGGGTTGCAGCTAAGATTGCATCTTTTTGATTTTCGACCTCAATTTCAATTTTCTGTCCAGTCTTCTTTGCCTTTCCAATCAAACTAGAAATTGATTTTTCAACTGCTAAATGATTATCTTAGAACATTATCATATCATTTAATGTCATTCTATGTTTACTTCCACCACCAATCTCTACAGCTTTTTTATCAAAATATCTCAATCCTGGTGCAGTTTTTCGTGTCGCAAATAATTTAGTTTTACTATTGACACTTTTTATTAATTCGCATAATTGATTAGTTTTAGTTGTAATTCCAGACATTCTAGAAAGTAAATTCAATGCAGTCCTTTCACAACTAAGAATTGCGCGTACATCACCACTTACTTGTAGAATAACTTGATTTTTTTGTACTTTCATGCCATCTTTTTTGACAATTTTGGTTTTACAGTTTTTAAGTGAGAAAATCTGTTTTGCAAAATTGGTTCCAGAAACAATTGCCTTTTCACGACTTATTATTTTTGCAGTAATTTGCTTTTTATCTAATAGATTACTTGTGATATCTCCATTTCCTATATCTTCATCTAAAAATTTTTTAAGTTCACGATTTGGTTGATATAACAACTTAAGTTACCTTTATTGCATATTTACCTTCTTTAGTAATTCCTAAAGTTTTTGCAATCTTTGATGTTGATGGGTTAACAATTAGGGCAATTCCGCTCCAGTCTGGTGATAAATCTGTTGACTTACATGATGGACAAATTTTAGTTGCTGTCACACATTTACAATTTCGACATGCTAATTCTTTTGCCATATTATTTCTCTACCTTAATCTTTTGAGATTCCTCTTTTGAATTAGATGCATCATCAACAGTTTCTCCATCACTTTTTTTAATTTCTTCTTCAATCCATTCTTCTGCACCTAAGAATGGTTGTCTACATGTAATTCCGATTTTTCCCATCGATGCTGCTTTCCCTAACGATACAGCTGTAATTCGTGCTCTAATTGTTGAGTTTACTTTTAATGTTCTACCACTTTGGTTAGCTATGATAACACCAGCTGCAACATCACTTTTTAGATAATCATCCATTACCTGTGATAAATGTAATAATGCATCAGTTGGTCCAATTCTTACAAATGCACCAAAATCTGTGATATCAACAAGTTCTCCCTGAACAATTTCTTGTATTTTTGGATAAAATGTTAGGGCTTGAAATTCAACTCTATGAAATGTTCCACCATCACCAGGAATCATTTTACCCATACTCTCAACCTTTGCATCCATCACCATTATGATGTAACCTAATTCAGCATTGATCATACTTTCATACTTATTTTTTAGAATACTCTCAGCCGCTTTTTTAAGACCAGTTCCAAAAAGATTGGGAGGTATTCTCACTATGTCCACTAACGTTGAAACAGAAAACAATTGCATTTTTTTTTTGCAATCTGAATTTATGAGTCTTTGGGTATTTTTTGGCTTTTTTTTGAGAGAATGTGATTTTTTGCATTTTGTTTAGCCAGAACTCCAATTCATGAACAATTTTTAGAATTAGTTTGGACTAAGTAAATCTAATTTTAAATAAAGTGTTGGATCTGTTGGAAGCATGGTTGGTGTAGATCAAGTCTTAGAAAAATTGGCTACTGTGATAGATCCTGACTTGAAAAAAGATATTGTTTCAATGGGAATGATACAAGATTTGGAGATAAACGAAGGTGATTTAAAATTTACATTAGAACTTACAACACCTGCATGCCCATTCAATGACGAGATAGAAGCAGATGTACGTAAGGCCATTGATGAGCTTGATGGAATTAGTAATTTTGACATGAAGGTCACAGCAAAAGTTATGGAAGGCCGTACACTCGATGCTGATGAAGCAATGGCCACAGTCAAAAACGTAATTGGTGTTGCAAGCGGCAAGGGTGGAGTTGGAAAATCAACAGTTTCATTAAATCTGGCTCTTGCATTATCACAGACTGGTGCAAAAGTTGGTTTACTAGATGCAGATATCTATGGTCCTAGTATACCATTAATGCTTGGAATGAAAGATGGTGCAATGGAGGTACAAGATAACAAACTTCAACCTGCAACTTTCAATGATCTTAAAGTTGTTTCATTTGGATTCTTTGCAGAACAAGAGCATCAAGCAGCTATTTATCGTGGCCCAATCATTTCTGGTATTCTTAAACAATTTCTGGTTGATACAAATTGGTCAGATCTTGATTATCTAATTGTTGATCTACCACCAGGCACTGGTGATATTCCACTTACACTTGCACAAACAATTCCAATCACCGGTATTCTTGTCGTGACTACACCTCAAGATGTTGCAAGTAATGTTGCTGTTAAAGCAATTGGAATGTTTGATAAGCTAAATGTTCCATTGTTAGGTGTTGTTGAAAATATGAGTTATTTTGAGTGTCCTGATTGTTCAAACAAACATTATATTTTTGGAAATGGAGGTGCACAAAAAATTAGTGAAAAACATAGTATACCATTCCTTGGAGAAATTCCATTAAATTCAGGAATTATGGAAGGTTCTGATTTAGGTAAACCAGTCATGATGACAGATTCTCAATCACCAAGTGCAACAGCATTTAGAATTGCCGCTAAAAATGTTGCAGCACAATGTAGTATTGTTGCCGCAAAATTACAAGAAGAAATGCAGGCTGAATCTGCACCAACAACAGAATAATCTCTTGCACTTACCAAAAGACCTTCGTGATGAATTAAAAACCCCTTTAGGTAAACTAATTAAAAATTCTAACCCTGAGAAAGAACAAATCATAAGGCAGGTTTGTTCTGAGAATATGGTAATTACAGTTGGTGATGCCACAAGTGAGATCTTAATAAAAATGGGGTTAATTCCGTTCTTACAACTAGTTGATGGAAAAGAAAAACGCAATAAAAGAAATCTACCGACAGATGATTCTGTTTCAACACTACTACACTGTAAAAATCCTCCGGGTGAAATTACCCAACAAAGTATTGATATCATAAAAGAGTCATTAGATTCAGAACCACCTGTTAGGGTTGTGGTTGATGGGGAAGAAGATTTGCTTGTTATTCCTGTATGTCTTTTTGCACCTGAGAATACTATTGTCATGTACGGTCAACCAAATGAGGGTTTAGTCATAGTAGAAATTACGAATCAAGTACGCGAAAAAGTTCAAAATATAGTTAATTTAATGAAATAAGGGATGATGAGCCGGTGGCTGTATGATTCATGATTACAACACTAAACTCTGACCATTCAACTATTCATACCTAGCCAAAAGGCCAATCATATTTGACATTTGAAAATAAAATCAGAATTTTATAATTATAGATATGAAGTTAGATGATGAACTCAGATTAGTAATTTTAGAGAAAGTTGGTGTGTATTCAAACAGATTCTCTATCACTGAACCAAAAGTACTTTTTACAACCAAAGAAGTATTGGCTGAACCAAAAGAAGTTACTGAAGGAAGGCGTACCACTGCCTACAAATATTATGGAGTTGCCTACTTGGAGCATAATTCAGTTTTTTTTAACGTGAAAAAAATGCCAGATGAAAAAACACTTGAAAATACTATAGTACACGAACTGATCCATCATAGATTTCCATATCTTAGTCATGGAAAACGATTCAATAAGCTGGTCAGACAAGGACTAAAAGGTAGAAAATTTCCACCGTATAGAAAACGGAATAGTCAATCAAATAATTCTTGATGATTTATATTCATCACAATTTCGATTTTCAAATATAATATGGCTATTGAAGATACATTATTTCTCCCAATAGAGGTGATTTTGCCAGTTATTGCAGCAATTGCTGCATTTGTCGTTGCAGCAGGCTATACAGGCTGGGTCGCAAAACAGAAGCCAGGTACAAAGGAAATGCTAGACATTTCAAATGCAGTAAAAGAAGGCGCAGCTGCATTTCTTAGACGAGAGATGAAAATTATTGTTCCAATAGCAATTGGATTATCTGTAATTATCGGATTCTTTATTGGTGGTTCAAATGGAATTGCATTTGCAGTTGGTGCAACACTTTCTGCAATTGCAGGAATTATTTCACTAAAAGTCACTGTCAAGGCAGCTGTAAGAGCAGCTAATGCAACAGATTCTGGTTTAGGTAAAACATTTGAAATTGCTTTTAGAGGTGGTGCAACTGTTGGTTTAGCAATTCCTGCTATGGCATTAGTTGCTATTGCTATATTGTATATGATATTCCCAAACCCAATCACTATTGCAGGTGTTGGAATTGGTGCAAGTCTAATAGCATTATTCATTAGAATTGGTGGTGGAATATTTACTAAAGCAGCAGATATGGGTGCAGACTTGGTAGGTAAAGTTGAGGCTAACATTCCAGAAGATGATCCACGTAATCCTGCAACAATTGCAGATAATGTGGGTGATAATGTAGGCGACGCTGCAGGTATGGGTTCTGATGTCTATGAATCATACATTGTAACAATTCTCGCAGCATTACTAATTGCAGCATTGATAGGTTCACCTGAAAATTTTGCATACCCTATACTAATCGGTGCATCAGGATTAATTGCTTCAATCATTGGTACTGCTACAATTGGTACAAGAAAGATTACAGATGTCATGAAACCT
>CAZIHG010000023.1:0-4137 GCA_964539205.1 uncultured Candidatus Nitrosopelagicus sp. | reverse complement strand
TGGGCTAAACGAGTAATAGAATTGGTTGAATCCTGTCATGAATGCAGTGCCGGATTGTGTTGTCATTATCTTACCATCTCTAATCTCTCTAAGGAACTGTACTTGTGGTGCCATCTCTGAGCCATATGCTGCTGTTGCTATGAGACAACCACCGCCTTCATCTGAGGCTGGTGTTGGTGATGATGCCATAGTGCCAGATGTTTTCGAAACTAGTTTAAAACTATCAATTACGTCGTTAAGTATTTCTGTTTGTTCGCTGAAGGGAATGCCAGAATCACTTGATGTACTAAAAGTATAGATTTTATCATCCGTGTAGATTGCAGTTTCTGCAAAGTTGACAGTTATGTCTTCATTATTAACTGCGAAAAAACCTTCAGCGAAGATAGTAAAGTGTTCTTTTCCAGACATTAGGCTCTCGTCTATAAATTGATGTATTTTTAATGATCCATCATCAATCCTTGGTTGTAGACCATTCTTTTTATCTTCAACAACTTGTTGGAATGTTCTACTGTTAGTATCCTCTATCAAAAGTGTTAATGATATTGGTATTTTAAGACCCATAGGTCCTGTTGCAGCAATGTCAGGAGAGGTTTGTGTCCTCTTAGGTGGTTCTTGTACAAACCATCCCTCAGGGACTAAGAATTTAACTCCTAGTCGCTGGCTTTCATAAGTCTGAGGTCCAGAAATTTGGATTAATCCAGAATTGTCAGTACGGTTAGGAGGATCGGTGCTGGGTGTGATGGTCGCAAATTTCTTTGGCATTAGTTCTATTTTGTTTATCATAACCTGTTTTGGATTTTCTGGTTTTTCACCAACAAGATCTACTTTTGTTGCCATTCTTTCTAATGTGTCAAAACTTTCACCACCATAAATTCTACCAAAGACCGTATACTGACCATCAAGGAAATGGGAATCTTTGTGAACTATGAAAAATTGAGAACCAGCACTGTCTGGATGTACTGATCTTGCCATTGAAACCATTCCACGATCGTGTTTTAGTGTATTAAATTCAGCTTCTATGCTGTAACCTGGACCGCCAGTTCCCCACTCTGATTCAGGTACTGGGACGAAGTCTGGAAAATTGCCTCCATCCTCAAATTTTGTTTTAGGATCTCCTCCCTGAACCATGAAGCCTTCGATTATTCTATGAAAGAATGTATCATCATAAAACCCCTCATTCGCCAAATTCAGAAAGTTTGCAACATGGTTAGGTGCATCATCTGGAAAAAACTCGATCCAAATATTACCTGAACGGGTGTCCATCAAAACAACAATTTCTTCGTGAGGGGTATTCTTTAGTACATCCAGACCAAATGCGGTTGGAGCAGCCGAAATAACAATTATGCCGAAAATTAAACCGAATAGTTTCCCGTTCATATTATGGGGCTTTTTGGGTTTAATAAAAATCAGATGAGGTATTAATTTTTAATGAGCGTTATCAGGAATGCGTTATGGATGAGGATGATAAGATTCATGCACATTTAGTATCAGTTTGGAGAGAGTCAAAGGCGTTTTTTTCTGTTGGTGGAAAAGAGGGAATGTTGTTTTTAACCGATAATCAACTAGTTTTTGTAAGAAGAACCGAGCGTATGAAAAAGTGGTGGAAGGCTGCAGTGACTAGGCAAGTAGTCACATTACATCAAAACGATAATGTGATGATCACCCATGATGGATATGATGAGGAAGATCTCAGAATCGATTTGCGAGAGAAGGAGAAGTATATAGACCAAACAAGTTTCAACAACATTCTAGAAATTGAGGCTGAAGAAAAACAATGGGGAAGTGTTTTGAAGACAAAGGTGATTCAAGACGGAAAAAAGAAAGAATATCAATATTCCATAGTTCGTGATTGGGTACAATATCCACTTAAAGATCCCACATCATTTCTTAAAGTAAATTGGAATCCTTTTATTGAATTTGTTAAATCTAGGCAGATCATTAAAGAGTAGAAATTGAATAAAGTTTATGCGGTTGGTGTTGGTCCCGGTTCGCCAAGTTTTGTTCCAAGTGTGGTAAAAGATATTATTTCAAAATGTGATGTTGTGATTGGTTATGGGTACACTTTGAAAACTATTGATAGTTTTCTTAATGGGCAACAAAAAATTGAAGTGACGATGAAAAATCAAGAAGAGTCGTATCAGAAGATTGCTGCTGAGGATGATCATACAATCTTAGTTCCATTTACAGGAGATGTTAATTTTTCAGAATCAGAGGTTGTAGACAGATTAATTGAGATTTTTGATGAGGTGGAAATTATCCCTGGTATCAGTTCTATTCAGGTGGCTGCCGCAAAGGCAAGAGTTCCAATTGACAAGTCTAAGGTAATCACAATGCATGTTACGACTCCTATAGAAGAAAAGAAGTTAGAACTTCAAAAGGCGCTAATTGATGGATTTAGTGTTATTTTAGTTCCTAGACCATGGCCAAAAATTCCTGATAAACACTTCATGCCTTCTGAGATTGCAAAATATTTGAAAAATAATGGATTTGAAACATCAAAGATGAAAGTACATGTATTTGAGGCAGTAACCACTGAAAATGAGACCTCGTTTGAGGGTGTGGTGAGTGAGTTGGAGGATAAGGAATTCTCTGATCTTTCAGTGATGGTATTTGATCAGGCAGAACTTGAATCATATGTTAATTTCGAGTGATTGAAAAATTGTGTTTTAAAATTTTAATTGACATCTAAATAAGTAATGATAGAATGTTAAAAGATCTGCTTTCTGATATTGTTAGAGTTGATGATGTTCTGATGATAGTCAAAAGTAATGGTGCCACAAGCGAAATTTGGAGTAATTCGCTCTCAATTAGACAGAAAGAACAATGGATTACTATAGGAGAAAATGATGGACCCTGCCACATGCATGTCAATAATGATATGATTAAAAATGCAGAATTTGTTGTGGAAGAAAAGCCTGAGAGAACCAGTTACAGCGTACGATTTTTTGACGAAAATGGAGTGCGAGTTCTTGGGTGTTTTTTTACAAAAATGTATGATGAATCTAAAAAGATCAAGTTAGACAGAAAAAAACTATACGATAATCTACAAGAAAAGTATGGGCAGAAAATACAATATTCTTAGATTTTAAAAAAATAGATTTAGTGGCTATGACCGCAGCCACATGAACCATGACCGCCTTCAGAGTCGTGTGATTCTTTTGGTCTACATTTAGAACACTTGTCTCCACCATCAGGTGAAAAGAATCCAATTCCGCATGATACGCATTTCATACTCTAAAAGTGATTATGGGTGTTTTATAACTTGTTCAGGGTTTTGTTGAACATTGTTGTGTACACTCGTCCATTGTGTCGAAAGGAACAACACCTCCACATCCACCATAAATGAATTCCTGGCACGCCTGAGTCTCCTCATCGAAATAATACTTGGGAAAATACGCTTTACAGAGACCTGGATCTGGATCCAATTCACATTGGTTTGCTGAATATGATGAAAAACTACTTCCTTGTAGTTTCTCTGCAGATTTGATCATCTCGTATTCGACAATTCCACCAATCAATAACAATCCAACAACAATCCCAATCTCTATCAATATTGCTTTTTTTTCAGTAAAGATTGATGTTTTTTTGATGATTTTTTCAATGAATAATACACTCCTCGACATGGCAATAGAATATGCCGCTAATTCCATAAGGCCAAATGGTGTTAAAAGAACTGATAGTGGGTTTATGGAGCCTAATTCTGGGGTTCCTGCTGCTATTGCCGCAAATGCAAACCCTGTAGAATATGCTGCAAACATGCCCCAGAATGCGCCGAATCCTGGAATAAACATGGGTAATGCAATCATCGCATTGTGTGTAAAGATACCAGGACCGTCAATTTCAGAAATTACTTGTTTGAAATAATCTAGTGTTTCTTGAATCTCTTCTTCTGTGACTTCACTTTGAGATCCTGCGGCGTACACGCCAGAAAAAATAGCTGTGAAAATGAAGAAGATGGTGATCCTTTTGAGCATTATATTGGCTGTGAAAAAGGTGCTAATTTGAGGTTTGTTGTAATTATCAGAGAATGTCTTGTAGAATTAGCTCGTCTTTGAAGGTGTTTTTGATGGTTTCTGGTGTGATTGTGATTTTGTATTTTTTGGTGTTACCATGGGTTCCTTGGTGAACGATCCTGCC
>CAZIHG010000022.1:0-5479 GCA_964539205.1 uncultured Candidatus Nitrosopelagicus sp. | reverse complement strand
GATGTTGGTGGTATAGGTGGTCACACAAAACCTAGTAATGGTCTATTAGAAGCAGTAAAACACACTGTCAAAAATTCTGGTGATCTTTTATTGGATTATTACATTGGTTACTGTGGCGATGATGTTCATATCGTGATGAGTCATACTAAAGGTGTTGATGACGAACAGATCCATAAACTAGCATGGGATGCATTTGAAGCTGGAACACAAGTTGCAAAGGAAGAAGGTCTGTATGGGGCTGGACAGGATTTACTAAAAGATTCATTTTCAGGTAATGTAAAAGGTATGGGTCCAGGAGTTGCAGAGATGGAATTTGATGAACGACCAAACGAGGCATTTACAGTGTTTGCTGCGGACAAAACAGAGCCTGGTGCATTCAATTATCCTATGTATAGATTATTTGTCGATTCACTAAGTAACACTGGTTTAATTGTGAACAAATCGCTTGCAAAAGGTGTGATTTTTTACGTAATGGATGTAGAACAGGCATCGATTGCAAAATTATCATTGTGGGAAGACAAACCAACATTAGAAGCTGCATTAATGTATCCAGGTAGATATGTTATATCATCCATAACAACAAAAGATAATGAACCTATAATGGACGCATCTACCGATCGTCTTCATAATATTGCAGGCACATATGTAGGAAAAGATGATCCTGTGTGTTTGATAAGAACTCAAAAGTTGTTTCCAGCCACAGAAGAAGCTGGAAGTGTATTCAACTATCCACATTTTGTTGCTGGTAATACTAGAGGCAGTCATAACATGCCATTAATGCCTGTAAAGCTAAATTCTGCAGCAACAATTGATTTCTGTATTCCAATTGTTGAAGCATTAGTATTCAGCATGCATAATGGAAAATTTACAGGACCATTCGATGGATTTTCTACTCCTGATTGGGATTATGTTAGAGAATTAGCAACAAAAAAAGCACTTGATATGAGAAGACAAGGTTTTGTACATCCAGCAACACTAGTTCCTGATGAATTGGAATATGCAGAAGGATACAAAGCGAGAATGGATATACTAAAAAATAAAATGAAGCCAATGGATTCAGGTACAAAATCAGGTGATAGGAAAGATAACTATGAGGATCCTGACTAAGTGATCTATATACAAAAAAGATTAAATCAAATGACTATTTAGATGATATATCTTGAAGAGTGTTTTTTCCGTTTTTAGTACACTAACTATTACAGGAATTGCAATTGTAGCATTCTCACATTTGATGATTGATTTCTTTGGAGTTAGTGTTCCAAATCTGTTCTGGCCTGTGTTTAAGGATATTGGTGCATGGATGATACTTGGAATTGCATTTGTCTTTGCAGTTTCTTGGTTCCTTAAGGCAAGACCTCATAAAAAACCAAAAAGCTATTCTATAGTTTGTTTTGATGTTTATGGCAATGAAACGGTTATGCCAGGTGTACGAACTCAATTCAAAAATCATGATGTTGCCTGGAGTTTTATGAAGCAATACAAAGAGAATTACCCACTAAGTAATTTTGCATTAGTCTCTGAACTAAAACAAAATAAGAAAAAAGTCATTTTCCGATATATTTAGAGCAAAACGTATTCAAACTCATTGTACAATTACATAGTATGAAATTCCTTCAAATTGCTGAATTCTTTGATAGAATGGAATCTACAACCAAACGACTTGAGCTAACCGCAATCTTAGTTGAATTATTAAAAAATACGCCAGATGAGGTTATTTCTAAAGTTGTATATCTCATACAAGGAAAACTAAGACCTAATTTTGAAGGTGTTGAATTAGGAATTGCAGAAAAACTTGCAATGAAATCAATTTCAAAATCATCTGGAATTCCCATTAAAAAAATTGAGGATGATTATAGAACCGGTGGTGATCTTGGTGTGACTGCAGCTAACATTCTAAAACAAAAAACACAAACTACATTTTCTGCTGAAAGCATAACCTTGGAACGAGTTTACGATACACTATACAGAATTGCAAATCTCGAGGGAAAACGATCACAGGATATGAAAATTAAATACATTTCAAGTTTATTGAATGATGCAACAACGAACGAAGCTAAATTCATTCTAAAAATTCTTTTAGGGACACTTCGACTAGGTATTGCAGAAAATACACTCATGGATGCACTTGCCATAGCATTTACTGGAGAGAAAAGTAATCGTGAATTAATTGAAAATGCATATAATGTTTCAAGTGATCTTGGCCATGTTTCTACTGTAGTTGCAAAGCAAGGAATTAATGGCATTAAAAAATTTGAAATCGCCGTTTTTAATCCAATAAGACCCATGCTTGCTGATAGAATAAGAAGTGAAGATGATGCAATTAAAAAATTTCAAAGTGAATTTGCTGCAGAATACAAACTAGATGGTGAACGTGCACAAATCCATAAAAAAGGAAATAAGATAATTATTTTTTCAAGAAGTCTAGAAAAAATTACGCAGTATTATCCTGATATTGTTGAAAAAATTCCCAACATGTTAAATTGCGATGACTGTATTTTGGAGGCAGAGGTAGTAGCAGTTAATGATAATACTGGTGATTTTTTACCATTTCAAGAATTAATGCATAGACGTAGAAAATACAAAGTAGAACAAGCAGTATCAGATTATCCCATTACAGTAAATTTCTTTGATGTACTATACTTTGATGGAAAAAAAACCATTGATCTCCCATACTTAGAACGTAGAAAGACTCTAATGAAAATTATACGGGAAGATAAGTTTGCAAAAGTTATTCCAATGTCACTCATTAAAAATAAATCAGATGTTTTAGAAATTTTAGAAAATTCAATTAATTCTGGCTGTGAAGGCCTGATGTTGAAAATGCTTGAATCACCATATAGAGCTGGAATGCGTGGTAGTAATTGGTTAAAACTCAAACGTGAATATCAAAATGAATTAGGTGATAGCCTAGATCTAATTGTTATTGGAGCATTTTTTGGTAAAGGAAGAAGAACTGGGCGATATGGTACACTGCTACTTGCTACATATAATCATGAAAATGATACATTTCCAAGTATCTGTAAGGTTGGAACTGGATTCACAGATGAAAGTTTAGATCAGCTATATCAAATTTTATCTCCAAATGTGACAATAAAGAGAAATTCAAGAGTTGAGAGTGAGATGGAAGCAGATGTGTGGTTTGAACCAAATTTGGTTATAGAGGTTGTTGCGTCAGAAATTACCTTGAGTCCAATACATAAAGCTGGATTTGATATTCTTAGAAAAGATAGTGGATTAGCGTTACGATTTCCAAAATTTACTGGTAAAATTAGATCTGAGAAACACGCAGAAGATGCTTCTACCGATGAAGAAATAATTGCACTTTACAAAAGTCAAAAAAAGTCAGTTTAATCATTTTAGCCACGAAATTTTAAGCAAGCATTAATTAACAGTATCAAAATAACAAAAATCTCTTATGTATAGTGGGGAGTTAGAAGTTCAAGCTAAACGAAAAGCAATTGCAGTTTTACAGGATGAAATAAATCGTATTCTGAATGCTGCTAGAAGTCTTTCTACACTTCCTGAACTTATTGTAAAAAAAGATAAAAATGAAATCAAAGAGACATTAGAACAAATATCTACACTAGAAGAAGAAGTTGAAACACTTAGAAGAAAAATTACCCGTGACGTTGCTGATGTTGGTGGATTAATTTTAAATCGTGAAAATTTATTGAACACATCCTATACGATGGATGAAATTGCTGGATATATCACTGGTATTGCGTTTAAATTATCGAACATTAAACCAGCCACGCTGAAAACTTCAAAACTTGACAAAGACTTAACTGAACTGATTGAGCTGGTTGTGGATGAAATCTATAAACTAAATGAGATAATTAGAAGTTTGAACACTGATTCAGCAAAATCTATTGAATTAGCACAAGATACACAAAAGATTGAACGTGAGATTGACATTAAATATAGAAAAATGGTACTAAAATCACTTGAAATTTCTACCTCAAAAGAAATGCTATTGATGAAAGATACTATTGAAGGAATTGAAGAAATGGCTGACAAATGTCAAGAGGTTTCAGATTCATTCATACTTTTAGCATTGAGTCTCTAATTGAAAAGCGAATTAATTGAAAATAGATTAATAATTTGGAATATATCAGACGCAAATAAATTATTCACTAATGGCTATTATGGAAAACCTATTGGCATCTCTAAACCAAAACATAATGAAATCGATGTTCCCTTAATTTTAGATCTAATTGAAGGATATTATTTGATGTTAAAATCAAAAATTCAAATTTACCAAGATAAAAAAAGAATTACAACTAATTACATGCTAACAATATGTCGAAAATACTATCATAACTTTGATAAAAAATTTCTAGTGTACACTGACTTTAGAAATAAAAATTATATTGTTAACCCAGGAATAAAATTTGGCTGTGACTTTGCGGTGTACCAGAAAGGTCCTGGTCTTGATCATGCACCTTTTCTAGTGCAGGTGTATAATAGAAATGAAAATATTTCATCAACAGATGTTGTGCTGGCTGGTAGATTAGCTACTAGTGTAAAAAAACAATTTGTACTAGCAATTCCACATGGAACTAAGAAAATTGACTATATTGCACTAGATTGGTGGAAAGCCTAATAGTTTATTTCCAGCCTTTTGGCATAGCACCTTTGATCTTTACTGGTTCTACTGTTTCTTTACTAGATTCTGCGTCAGGATCAGACTTGGTCTCTTGCTTTTTTGTTTTTGTTGTAGAGGTTTTAATTCCAGAAAATTTCTTTAGATGATGTGCAATGGTATCATATATCTTGAACAATTCTTTTGATACACCAAATTCAAAACCATTCTTCCATTTTCCATAAATCCTTATTCCCTCATTAGTAGGCTCAACAGTGATTACTGCATTATCTGGTGATTGGTTGGCGATCATTTCAGTTAGTGATTTGTCTGAGTTAAGCATCTCAGCAATTTTTCCGCCATTCCATGTAATACCAGTAATTTTCTTTGAACCAAAATACCCATTGGTTGATAGTACTGTGCGTGCAGTATAGTCTAGTGGACTTTCAACATCATTTTTTCTAACAATAAAATGAGCCTGAAATCTATCTTGTGCACCCCATGGTAGTGGATTTGGATCTTGCATTTCTACCCCTTTTGAATAATCTGGATGACGTCGATGTTTTTTCCTTTTACATCAAGGAAGCCTTTGTTAGTAATCATTCTTGTAGTTTGAGAAAATACCCTACTATAGTAATCATCGTTTTCTACATCGTCTGTAGCAATCTCTTTTGGAGTTTAAGATACACCGATCGAATCTAAAATATCTGAAAATTTTTCTGGCATAGATTTAATCACAAAAGTCTCTGATTCAGTATCATGCATACGATTTATTCGAAATAACCCTAAAATAAACATTAATTTCGTTGGCAACCAATTAATATTACAACTCAATCAACAATTCATCTATGTCACAATTTCAAGATAAAGTTGCCCTAATTACAGGAAGTGGAACCG
>CAZIHG010000021.1:0-1664 GCA_964539205.1 uncultured Candidatus Nitrosopelagicus sp. | reverse complement strand
GTTCATCATTTTTAATCATCTTGTACTTGGAGATTGTCTTTGCAGCCTTTCTCAAAATAGAGTTTGAAAAGCATTCCGAACAGAGGCTTTCGCCAGAATATTTTCTGGTATAAACTGCAGTATTTTCACATTTTTGGCATTCCATAATTTGGAGAATATGTTTGAGTTTAATATCTGATTCTCTAAATATTAAAGTGATTTTGTTACATCAAATTTTTATCAGCCTAAAAAATCAATTATACAGTTGAACAAAATTAAAATCCAAACTCTGATTGATTCTCTTGAGATTGAACTACCGTCTAAAGAAAAATTTCTAGAATTATCCAGAATATGTCCTATTAATCCATTGGTTGATTCAAATCCAAATTTTGAAAGAGGTTTACTTCTTTATGCATTAATTACTAAATACAAACCAAAAAATATCTTAGAAATTGGGACTGCTGAAGGATTCTCCACTTTATGTATGGCATGGGCTATGACTGATTGTGAAATTGATGGCAAAATATTTACTATAGATCCAAAACCATTTGATACTCCATCAGAAAGAATACTTTTCTCGAATTCAAATCAAGAAAAAAACCCTATTATGTTATCAACAAAGGATCTTTGGAAAAAATATGCTAAACAAGAATGGTTAGAGAAAATAGAAGTGTTAACTGGTTTCTCTGGAGAAATTCTTCAAAAAAATTCTACTCGTTTACCAAAAATGGATATGGGATTCATTGATGGTCATCATGTTTATGATGCAATACTGCATGATTTTCATGCATTTCTAAAAATCTCATCTGAAAATTTCCAAATATTGTTTGATGATTATTTTAGAAATGGTGATGTTGCAAAAGTAGTTGATACGACAATCTCTCCCAATTTTGATTTGACACTTATTGAGACAGATGCCACAATGCAGAAATCAGAAAATGATCCCATTGAAAAACATCATATGTGTTGGATAGATAGTTCCTCATTAGTAAAACCACTCCACGAAATATTTCCAAAATCTGAATCTGATAAAATAATCAATAATTATGTAAAATGGGAAAAGCGTTGGAAACTACGAAAATCAATTAATAAAAAACTTCCATTCCTAAGTAAGATTAGATTTTCTCACTAATTTTATTTCTAAATAGTAAACCAACCTGACTTGACATATGATAGTCCAATATTGAGACCAAACACTATGAATGAGATTGCATAAACTGCCATCATTGTGCCATTTACTGCTTTTTCTGAAATTCTTCCTTCAATTATGGTATGAATGAATTTTCCACCATCTAGAATTGGTAATGGTAACATGTTGATTATTCCAATGAAAAATGAAATCATCCATAACCACAACAAGAACCATGAAAATTGCCAGCCCAATGAAGTGTCTAGATTCCAGTCAATAAAGTTGAATATTGGTTCTGGAAGTTGACCCATATCATTTCGCATGATGCCGATTAATCCTCTTTCAGGATCATCAGGCGATGCCATTATTGTTACAGCAAATACAATTTCGCTTCCATCCCTTAGTACAGTTACATTTACTGTATCGCCAGTGTCAACTGGATTCGCTTGTAAATCCGTAGCTGACGCAATATCTACATCATCAATTTTAATGATCATATCATTTTGTTGAATACCTGCTTGTTGTGCACCTCCGCCGTCAATTACTGAAAGTACTA
>CAZIHG010000020.1:0-2876 GCA_964539205.1 uncultured Candidatus Nitrosopelagicus sp. | reverse complement strand
TCTATCATAGATTGCAACAAATCCCCATCCAAGTGGTAGTGCTACAAAGTGAGAGTATAACCACCAATGTGCTGGAGTAAATGCAGAGTCTCTAATAGAAGTCTGATGAAGTGAACCATCGACAAAGTTGTCGACTTCTACTGATGCAGCAGTTGATCCCATAGCAATAACTACTAACCAGATTTTTTTCAATCTCTGGATTTCGACTTCCTTTGGGAGTAATGCCGGCATTTGTGCCATGGTTACTATTGCTGTTTTTTGCAATATAAGCCAGGAGTTCGGAAATAGTAGTTTTTTTTGAAACTTTTATAGTAATTTGTTATTAAAAAGTATGAGATTTACATTAAATTAGATATTTAATTTGAAAAATTTCATATTATATTTTATGCATGTCAATGATAATCATTAATGATTATCATTATGGCTAACATTTTTGTGATCGAGAGACGAGTTAAAACTTAAATGCGCCATTTTTCTCGTGTACTATAGTTAAAGGGATAACAATGGTAGATAAAATAACGATTGCATTTGCACTTGGAGCCGTTTTAGTGCTAGGTAGTTTTGGACCAAATATTATAACAATGATTCAAACTGCTGAGGGACACGGTGTACAGGCACAATTGCAGAGCCGTTTCATTAGAATAGAAGATGAAACGTTCAATAGACAATCCCTCCAAACTGGTGAAGTTTTGACTTTGAGTGGTGCATTTGTTAGTCTTGTTGATTCAGACATGCGTGCATGGTCATCTATATTTTCGGAGTCAACAAATGCCGGTAACAGATGGGAGATTCTAGCCAGAGACCCACCAGGAAACGTCTTTGACATTCCTGGAAATGACGTAGTTGATTATGAAATATCAGCACGTGCTCTGGAACCAGGAGTTTACCATGTCCATACTCAATTAAATATTGAACACGTAGGACCAGGACTTGGCCCAGGACAAACAGTTGTTGTAGAGGGAGAACCAATTCTCAAACCAATCCCATATACCAACATTGCATATCAATCGATAATTATTGCAGTTGGTTATGTGATAACATTCGCAACAAGACCTTGGCAAGTAATCTAAACTCAACACTCTTTTTCCTTTTATTCAATTAGATATTGTCAAATATGCATAAAAAACCATCTGCTTAACTTTTTAATAATAGAATTAAGTATTACTTAATTTATTAGGCATGATCATTTGAAAAAACCATCTTGTTTTTATTAAGATTCATTTACATAGAATTATGGGATATGACTTTACAATTTCTAAGTTAGACATACGTGAAAGTTTTTTCTTAGGTAAAGTTAACCTCAACGATAATGAATACACTTTGAACATTCAAACTATAAGAAGAGAGAAGGTTCTAAAACTCCCATTTGGTATGGGACTAAAAAATCAAAAGGCTTTAGTTAGAATGTCAGGGCCAGATGGTGTCATGGTTGAAGATATTTTACCATACAAAGGTGAATCAGAGTGGATAGAGGTGGATTCAGATCTGATTACATTTTATGCAGCTGACCATCAGGATCAATTTAACAGATTAGAGGTAATTGATGATTTCTCAAAAATTTAGAAAAGACTTTAAGTCAAACTAGATGAGTTTAGCCATGATTTGGCCTGGAATGGGTGATCCAACAAAACGGAAAAAAACTCTAAAATTCCTTGCTATTACCGCTATGATTGCAATTGTTGTAGGGGTTGGTAGTAGTTTGATACAAGGTCAGCTAAGTCAAAATGACCCACTAAAGGTATGCATTAATGATAGGGATACTAAATTCATAATTTCTGCAACATTGGAGCTTTATGTTGATGGAAATAAAGCAGATATTCCAGCCAATATTGGTTTTGAGGATGGATGTCAAAAGTCATTATACACGCTGACAAGTGATGGAACAATTTATGCAGAATGGACAGAAGAATATCCATTTGAGATAGGACATTTTCTATGGTCATTGGACTTTCCAATCAAAGATATGGTATTGGATGAATCCCGGATTTTGGTAAATGGTAAAGAATCACCACATTTCATAAACGAATTGTTACTTGATGGCTATAATTACAGAGGGGAGTTTACCTCAAAAGATTATGATGCTTCAAAAGATGCAGACTTTATGCCACCAGATCTGTAATATCAAAAAATAAAAAAATTCCTAAAATAGAAAAGAAGAAAGATAGAAAGTTTACCAGTATTTTCCATTATCTGGAATTAAACCGATGCCCTCATTCTCAAAATGTCTATCGAGTTCGTCAACCCCTCTTTCACGATTATCTTTGTATCCCCAACCATGAATACGTACCCAGTACGCAATCAATGCGAGTAGGAATATTGTGAACATAATTGTTCCAAAGATGTATACCATAACATCGAAGAACAGTGGATCATAGTTTGGACAAAGCTGTCCAGTGACACTAGATAGTATACTCAAGATTGTTCCGAATATTGGAATCATCATAGAAACGAGCCTATCAGGTCGATATAAACATTTTCTCGTTTATTCGAGATTTAGGGATCAGCATTCGCTAGGAATTACGAATAAAATAGAAAATAGAGAGGTTTTATCCTCTACCTTGTGCGGCGTATTTACCAGATCTTCCTCTAAAGAAGAATGCTCCAGCGATACCACCGAATATGGCTGCTGCAATTGCAGATGCACCAATGACACCGTCAGCTGCTAGATATGGAGTGCCAGATCCAGCTGCTGGGTTGTCTGCTGCATAAGACACTTTGGCTGCTGCTAGTTCCAGTGTATCTTCAAGAGACATTGATGGATGACCACCGTCTTGGTTACCTGCTCCACCAGATCCCATATACTGGGCAAATGCTGGGGTAACACCCATTGAAATTGCGACTGCAAAAACTGCGCCTAATGCTATTGATTTGTTCAT
>CAZIHG010000019.1:0-38267 GCA_964539205.1 uncultured Candidatus Nitrosopelagicus sp. | reverse complement strand
ATTAACTGGAATTATGTCAAAACCATTTTCTGACAAATATTTGGGCACAAAATGTGCTGCTTTCTCTTGATGTTTTGTCATTCCTATGTCCACTACTTTTTTCAGATTAAGAATTTCTATAATCTCTTCATCAGAATGTGTATCTTTTTCCATTTTGCTTCTCTAGTTACCATGATCATGTTCTGTCTTATGGCAATCACAAGTACAAAGTTCTGTTTTGTGATCATTTTGACAATCAATACATTCAAAATGCTTATGATTTTCACAATTTGCACAAATCATAATTAATGGTAAACTGTTAGATTGAAAAGTTTTTCCAATTCTAATGTTTTTTATAACCAGATTTAAGAGCTAAATCGTGAATATTTCTGTAGGACATACACCTGATTCGGACGATGCATTCATGTTTTATGCAATGTTCACTAATTTAGTAGAATCTAATGACTTTACTGTCACACATGTTATAGAAGATATTGAAAATCTTAACAAAAAGGCGACCAGCCCAGAATTGGATGTTACTGCAGTATCAGTCCATGCCTGTGCGTATATCCCAAATTATACAATCTTAAGGAGTGGCGGCAGTTTCGGAATTGGATACGGTCCTATTGTTACTGCAATGAGACCAATAACAATTGATGAGCTAAAGACATTGAAAATAGCAATTCCGGGAAAAATGACGTCAGCATTTCTATTACTACAATTGATGATTGGTAAATTTGATTATGTTGAAATGAACTTTAGTGATATACCAAAGGCTGTAAGGGATGGTGATGTAGATGCAGGATTAGTTATTCATGAAACTCAATTGTCATTTGAACAAGAGGGTGTAATGAAAATTCTAGATGTTGGAAAATGGTGGCATGAACAAACAAATGGATTACCAGTGCCATTGGGAATTAATGTTATGAGCAATAAATTTGATGTACAAACTATCAAAAAATTTGACTTACATCTACAGGAATCAATAAAATATGCACTTGATCATAAAGATGAGGCGTTAGAATATGCGATGCAATATAGCAGAGGAAAATCTCGTGATCTGATTGAAAAATTTGTTCTCATGTATGTCAATCCTGTAACAGTTGATATGGGTGAATCTGGAGAGAAATCTATCAGAACGTTATTTGATATGGCAAAACAAAAAAATCTTGTTTCTGATTTTGAATTAAAAATATCTGAGCAATTATGATCTATGTTTGTAAAATTTTCAAAAATAGATAATAGATCAATTATTCGTGTTGCTTATATTCAAAATTAAACTAAATTATTCATGAAATCAATCAATAAACAAAAAGACTCAACATATGATTACTCTGGATTATTCATTGATGATGAAGATCTATAAATCATTAGACTTGGTTAAATAGGGACATTGTTTACCATGTTACGAAGAGAGCGAATCATGAAATTATTCTTAGATTTTGAGCCATGCAGTGAATGTAGAGAAATGATGAATGAATTAGGTTCGGAGGAAATGTTATTTGCTGATGATGTTAAACGAGCTGACGCATCAGCAAAATTTCTTAGGCATCTAACATATAATCATAATGAAGTAGTTAAGGCAGTCATGAGTGAAGTTAAATCTCAAAAACGAAGTCCTGAATTTGACCTGTACAAATGATTATACAGGAATAGTTTGAATAAGAATCTCTTTTAATTCATCAATATTATTTGCTTTAGTCAAACGATTACGTAGTATACTACCACCAACCATACCTTTTGTAAATCTAATTGCTTGCTGTTTTATATTTGCAAATTTAATTTTGTAATTTGATGTGAGATCAAGATATTTAATGAATGCATCTAGCTTGTCATAAACACCATATTTTTTGTATGTACCAGAATCCAAATATTCATTTATCTGTTCAAAAATGAATGGATTACCCATTGCACCTCTACCAATCATGATATAATCACATCCAGTATATTCTAATACATTCTTAGCAAGTTCTGGTGATGTGATATCACCGTTACCTACAACTGGTATGCTTACAGTTTTTTTTAGTTTCTTTATCATGTCCCAATCTGAATGTCCAGAATATCCTTGTGAAACAGTTCTAGGATGTAATGTGATCATTTGAATTCCTTCACGCTCTGCAATTTTTGCTATGTCGTTAAATAATAATTTGTTAGACTCATTCACCCCAATACGCATCTTTAATGAGACAGGTCGTTTTACACTATTAACTAAAGTTCTAAAGATTTCCTGTGTAAGTGATGAATTTTGTAGTAATGCACCTCCAGCCATTTGTTTTGTAATATGTGGTGCAGGGCATCCCATATTGTAATCTATAATATCAAAAAATGGTGCTACAATCTTTGCAGCCTTTTCTAATGCTATAATATCAGATCCAAATAACTGCACAGACAATGGTCTTTCCTTTTCTGAAAATTCTATAAAATTACTGATATCTTGAAGTTGTGATTTTAGCTGTATTTCTTTTGCCACTATTGCATTTACACTTGTTAATTCAGTCACAACAAGACCAGCGCCCATTCTCTTACACATCAAGCGTAGTGCAGGATCACTCACACCCGCCATTGGTGCTAGGAATGCTTTGCTTGAAAAATGTGGTAAATCAGACATATGATTCATCATATTTTTTTATTTTTAAATGTGCATTATATCCCTATGAATTTCGCTTTTCTTAAATTATGCAAATAATTAATCACAATGAATGTTAATTGATAAAAAAATTCTTGCTGGTGGAATAGCCTTATTGGTGGTTGGATTTACACTAACTGCCGCATTTACTACAACATCACCAGTTGGACGTGGGGGAATGACTGATGATGAAATTGCAGCATTTCTCATAGAGGAACAGGAAAATCAAGATTATACTACATTAGCAGGAATTATGATCGGTGTAGGATTCTTACTAATATTGATTAGTTTTGGCGCTAGAAGAAAAAAGAAAGGTGGTGCAAAACGAACCGAAAAAAAGCCTGCTAGTTAAATTTCTGAATCGTATTAAAATATGTATCACGTTGTACTGGATTTCTACCAATTTCTTTTACTAGTGTAGCAAGTTCAATTAATGAAGAATTAGTTGGTTTTCCTGCAGCACGGTAAATTTCCTCAGAAAATGCAGTTCCAACAAGATCACTACCACCATGCGATAATGCAACTTGTGCTAATTTCTGACCATATGCCACCCAATAAACTGAGATGTTGTCAAGAACGTTTGTTAGCATTAAACGTGATAATGCAATTACTTTAAGATCATAAATTGATGAACACTCATGATCTACTAAATGATCTTTTTCCAATTCTGTATTGTCTAGACTAAATTTTAATGGTATGAATGTAAGGAAGCCATTGGTCTTTTTTTGTAATTCACGAATTTTGATAAGATGATCAACTATATGTTCTGGTTTTTCTATGTGACCATAAAGCATTGTTACATTACTTTTAATACCTAAATCATGTGCTTGCTTAATAGTATCCAACCATTGCTGACCAGTACATTTTCCACGAACTATTTTATCTCTTATACCAGGATGAAAAAGTTCTGCACCACCACCTGGCATGGTATCTAATCCTGCATTTTTTAGACGTGAAAGAATTTCTTTAACAGAGTTTTTTGTCAGTTTAGATAAATAGAAAATTTCTGCTGCAGTAAATGCCTTAACTGTTAATTCGGAATGATGCTCCTTGATAATTGTCATCATTTGCTCGTAATACTCTAACTGTAGATCAGGATGGAATCCACCAACAATATGAACTTCAGTTGCACCTAGTTGTTTAGCTGCTGCAACACGTTTCTCAATCTGTTCAGGTGTAAGTGTGTATGCATCATCTTCATCACCTTTTCGATAAAATGCACACATTTGACAACTTGCAGCACATAGATTGGTATAATTCATGTAATATGATGAGGTGAAACTAACAGTATTACCGATTGTTTTTTGTCTAGATAGATCTGCTACAGCACCTAAAACATGAAGATTATCATTACCCATTAATTCTATTCCATCATCAAATGTTAGTTCCTTTCCAGAAATTGCGTTGTCAATTGCAGTGGATTTACCAAGTAAATTTTCAAGCATAATATAAAAAATACTAAAGAAATTATAAATCAATACAATTTAATTCAATTATGGTACTACCACTATCCGATGAAGACAAGCCAAAATGCTTCTTATGCCATCAAATGTTAGAAAATTTTGATGAGTTAAAAAAACACCAAGAACTCGTTCATAAAGATTTTTTTGATTTTCATGAGAAAGAGCAAAAAAGAGAACCTGCTCCAGGTGATGTAACTATTTTTTAGATTTTAATAATTCTAAGGCTTTTTTCTTACTTAATTTTGCCAGATCATAATTTTTATCAATGATTAATGCCTTTTTAAAAAACTTCAACGCTTCTTTAATTTCACCTTGCTCACCTAATGAAAGTCCTTTGTATGCCAATGCAACTGGAAACTTTGGATTAATCTTTAGCACTTCGTCATAACATAAAATGGCATCAGAGAATTTTTTTTGTGCATGAAGCGTTGTGCCTTTCCCAATTAATCCATCAACATTTTTTGGTTGGATTTTTAATGCTCTGTTAAATAATTTTATTGATTCATAGTTTTTTCCAATTCTTTGTAATGTGATTGCTTTGTCAATTAGTGCATAAACATTTTTTGGATTAACAGTTAAAATTTTATCGTATATCAAAAGAGCTTCATCAAATTCATCTAATGAAACCAGTTCAGATGCATTCTCCAATAACATTTCAATATTTTGTGGCATTGATCTTCTAAATATTAGAATAATTTATTATTGTTTAAACGATGATCGTGTTTTTTCCCATATACAATCATAACAAAACCTAATCCAATCACACCTATACTGAGTTTTTCCGCAGTGAACTCGGGTGAAGATAGAAACCACAGAACGAATTCTGGACCCCAGACTATCAAATTTTGAATTGGAATAATCACACCTGAAATTATAAACAGAACACCAAATGCGCCAAATACATTCTTTGGAAATGATATCATTTTGCCTGTAAATGTCACTTTATGAGCAGCCGTGGTATTTGTTCAAGTTGCTTAGTATTTTCAATCAGTATAGCATCAAACTTATTTTTATTACCAGTTGGAAATGCTTGACCACCTACAAACACTGGTAATTTTTTATAATTACTACGAATCTTTTTTACAAGACGCTGTCCAGATTTGATGTTATCTTTTAGTGTTATTGAAATTAACACTGCAGTAGGTTGCACTGTCTTGACAAACTGTATAAGAGACTCGGCTGGTGTAGATGGGGAAATATTGAATGTACTAAATCCTTTAGAGAGTAGGAATGATTCTAATATATTACATGAAAGACAATGATCCTCACCTACAGGTGTTGTTATAATTATTCTACCCCTATTGAGTTTAGGTTTTTTGTGTTTATCAGCTATTATTTTTATTAGGCTCTGGGCGGTGTTACTAGATACATGTTCCGTAGCAATTGATAATTTTCCTTGTGACCACATCAAGCCAATATTTTCCATCACAGGATTCATTATTTTCTGATAAAACTGGTCTATTGTAGATTTTGACGTAAATGATTCGTAGATAATAATCGAGTCTTTCAAATTACCTTCTGTTAATCTTGAAAATAGTTGAGACTGAAGCTTGGAAATTAATTCATGCTTTTTTTTCACATTAATTGGTGTATTTTCTAGTAAGAATGCAGTTATTTTTGGATCATTACGATATTCCATTGGTATATCCTCACGAGAGACTCGACTTGATTCACCAAGATATTTTATTGTCTTCTGTCTTGACGTTTTATTTTTTTTATCCCATACACTTTTTACAAGATAAATGTAATCTACACCCTTTATTGCTTTTTTCCTAAGATATACCACTTGTTTCACACTTCATAATGCCTAATAAGTATATCTAGTGCCAATATTTTTTCATTTGTGGTTTTAAACTTGATGTAAGTTAGGAAGTTAATTTCTTTTTGAATTTTTTATAAGTAAATACCCCAATAGTGGTAACAATTAGTAGGAGTATAATCGAAACTAGAACGGGTGTAGCATAATCTTCTACAAAGAATCTTGATTCGAACCATGAAGCTGGTAAAACTGTGACAAAGTCAGATGCTGAAAAATCCTCAACATATCCTACAGCTAGTGCAAGTTTACCATGCTGTGATTCAGAATCAAAAACTGCCAGATAGTATGTTGAATCAACTGGAATTGTTAAATCAATTTCTTGTCTTTCCCAATATGTAATTTGTCCAAATGGTTCATAAAATTCCTTTGATGGTAGTACATCATCATATTCAAACACAATTGCATCATAACCATCTGGTACTGCGAATGGGACCAGATTTGTTTTATCCAAATCATATATGGTGTCAATAAATTTAATTGAAAAAGAGGGTACCATCAATACCAATGATGGGGCGAAATACTCAATACCATCTAATTTTGGTATTACAATACTAGCGTATAGTCGATCATTCTTTTTTGCATCAAATGTATAATACAAAACACCACCATCCAATTTTTCATACATCGCCCATGATACTATTGGATCAGGTATTGTTAATGATCTTTCAATTTGATCATTAGTACCATCAGTTTGAATTAATTTATGAGCAAATACAGGTAATGGTAAAAAAATCATAGAGATGACCAAAAAAATACCGAATAATACTATCCTCATATCTTTATGTAAAGTTTTAATGATTTAACCCACAAACTAAAAAAACCTAGTGCTAAGTTATTTTTTTTTTATGTATATTAAATACAAATTGGATATAATACA
This sequence comes from uncultured Candidatus Nitrosopelagicus sp., assembly GCA_964539205.1. GTDB lineage: Archaea > Thermoproteota > Nitrososphaeria > Nitrososphaerales > Nitrosopumilaceae > Nitrosopelagicus. The sequence continues at coordinate 31,503 of CAZIHG010000019.1, read as the reverse complement.
ATATGAAATATGAAATATAAAATACCAATAAAGGGTAAAATTCTGATATTAAATTTCAAAGGTACATATCTTGATGGTCAAATTGAGTTACATGAGAAAAAATATGATGTAATAGTGAAAGCAAATAGCGACAAATGCTTTATCAAATTACCATTCCAAATAATTGGCGTAAAAAATCAAAACATGCTTTTGAGGATATCAGCAAGGAGTGGAATTTATGTTGAGGATCACCTATATTATGATGGTAAATCAGAACGACTAGAGATTGAATCTGATATTATTTTTAACGATATCATAAACAAGCATGCTGGACTTGATACTATGGAGATATTTTTTGAATAATTATGACCATGCGGATAAATATGAATTACCATGCCCAAAAAAAAATCCAAACGTGATTCGTGATAAGTTACCTTCAACTGTATTTACTATGTGATAATTATTTGGGTTAATTATTACAAGATCGCCTTGTTTACAAGTAATTGAAGTACAGAATGCACCATCAATAACATCATTTGAATAACCAAATTCTGGATCACGGAATTTTTCATCTGATCTAGTCCAAATTTTATCAAAGACAGTAAGGCTACCTCCATATCGTGCCGATTGTAGATGTAATACTGCTGAAAATTGTTCAGAAAATGTTGAAATAGAAAAATTCGTTGCCTCAAATGATGCATTGTCACGATGAACGTGTACTGGATCACCTGGATCATATATTCTAATCATGCCTTTTGAATATGATAATGATTTTTCTTTTGCAAACTGAATTTCTTTTCCAGATAATCCTGATATCACTGATAACATCTTTTCCCGTGGATCATTATGTGAAAAGATTTTCCCTAAACAATGATTTGATTGCTTTACATTTTTAAAATATTCCATCTTATTTGAAATGTATGAATTTATTGATTCACCTATTTTTTTTGTGGAACCAAGACCAATAGATATTTCATTATTCAACATAATCCTATCTACTAGAACCTGACATTCTTGTTGATCTAGTACTTTCGGAACAATTATTGCTGGAATCTTTCCAGATAATAATTCATCAAAATAATTAGTTTGTAGGTCTAAATTGGTAATTATCTTTGGTTTCCAACAGATTGACAATCAGTAACCACCAGCGCCAGAATGTGAAACCTTACAGACTAATTCATTATTTTCATTTTTGCCAGAAATTTCACATTTAATGAATTTGTCCTTCAAGCCCTGCTCAACTTGTTCTACTGTTCTTTGAATTTCATCTGTAGAAATACTCATGATATCGGTTTCTGTAAATTCAATTGTTTCTTTTTCTGAATATGTTGAATTGTTTTCCTCTTTCTGATGTGTCACTTCCATTTCAAAAGATTTGTTTGAAAGAATTTTTGTTGCAGTGCCCCAAATAATATCGTTCATTGGATGATGCTATGGAACTACAACTAAATTCAAGGGTATGTCTGTCTTTCCAAATGGTTCAGAAATTCTCAAGTAATAGTCCTTTCCAGAATCATAGATAAAGTCCTCATAACTTCCATAGCCTATTGCTGGTCCCCACAGTATATTCAAGAATCTATCCTGACCTGGTTTCAATACAATATTACCAGATGTAAAGTCAGAGCCAGAATTAACCCATTTATGTCCACCATCCCATACTGAATAATTACAAATTGCTGGACTAGTACACATCATCGTGACATTATCTGATGAACCTGTATTTTCAGCTAAAACTTTGATATTTACTAATGCCTGACCAGTTGCTGTATATGCAACATTATTAAATTGTTTTACAGTGTTTCTAGATTCTTCTTGCCAATTTGCTACATAATAATATGTAATTGGACCAACTTGATTGATAGAACCAATTGTTTTGAATTGATCAACAATGTACTGTTCTTTTATTGCTTTTTCACAATCTCTTATCTCTCTTTTAGTTTCTTTGTCTTGACATGTTTGTAACATATTTTCTAATTCAGTGCCAGATGATGATTTTGACTCTTTAGATTCAGTTGAAGATGACTGATATTGTGAGTGGGATGACATATCGTCACTTACTGCGGTAGAACTAACCTGCATGATGCCCATCTTAATCAAATACTGGATTCCATTAAGAAAGTCATTTTCTGAAATTGTTCCGTCTGACCACCATCCTGCATTGTTTTTCACCCAATCAGGAATAGTATCTGAAGTTGATGCGCTTCGGGTTGTTGATGGAATTGTAATTATTCCTTCTTCAATCAAATATTGGATACCTGTGATAAAGTCAGAGTCTCCAATAGTACCATCTGCCCACCAACCAGCATTGTTTTTCACCCAGGCTGGAACGCCTGCAGCCTCTGCATTTGTAACAACTGTAGCTAGAAGTAAAAGGCTCGCAATTACCGCGAAAAACATCTTCATTAAAGAAAATAATTTTTTATTATATATATATGGATAGTGCCTATGGACACCACTAGTGCCAAGATTTGCTTCTAGTATATGATTTAATTGATTAATTATTTACCTAGAATGTATGACAAAATTTGAATTTACAAAAACTGTTGATGTAAATAGAGAACTAATTTTTCAAATAAGCACTGATTATGAAAACTTTACAAAAATTTTACCAGATTATTTTAAAGAGATAAAAATAATTGAAAGAAATGGTAATGCTACAAAAATTCAAGAAAGACTTGAGTTTCTTGGTAGAACTATTAATGTAATGACAGAACATGTAATAGAAAAACCTCAAAGACATATCATTAAAATGCTGGATGGAAAAGCTAGTGGCACTGTATTCGATGAAAAATACGAAAAATTTGGTGAAAAAACGAAACTTACGATAACCGTAGATTTAAAATTGCATGGAGGTCTGAAATTTTTGGCAAAGTTTGCTAAAAGAAAAATTGAGGAGAATATGAATATGGTTATGGATGAATTTGTTAACTATGCAAAATCTAAATCTACTTAACATTTAGAAATTTTATGATTTCTGGATGAGCTAAAATTGAACTATGCGCTGCAGAATCTGTTCCAATCCCATAACTTACAGTAGAATCACCAACAAAAAATAAGCCTTCTACCTGTGAAACTGAGTGTGGCATCTTATTTTTCCAAACTAGACCAGGTTCTTTGACAACAGCTTCAACTAGTTTCCATGCCATGGGTCTCTCCCATAATAATGCATCATCAAAATCAGAATAAATTTTCGACAGTTCTTTTTTCATATTGAAAACAATTTCTTTAATTTTTTGTGGATTATCAGTATCTTCTGGTTTTACTGGTGTACCAACAATTATGAGATGTTCGCCTTTTGGTGAAACACTTGGTGTTATATTGGATATGAAAAATATTCCTTTTGAGATATAATCTCCAACTGGAAAAACTACTTGCCTAGTATCAAGTTTTTTTGATAATGCAAAATGAACCTCAACGACTGAAGTAGTTTTGTTAAGTCTGTTTATGTGTTTGATAAAACCATCATCAAATACATTATTATCAAATAATTGGTTTATTGCGTGATATACAGGATATGAAATTATTACACAATTAGATTCTATAGTAGTTCCATCTGACAGTAAAATACCTGTCACACGAGAATCATTTACGAGGACTTTTTTCACAGCAGTATTAACATTGATAGTAGAACCATTCTGAGTGATATAATCACCCATAACCTGTGAAATTTTATCATAGCCACCCATATCAGGATATGCAAATTCACTTGTACCTCCTTTGAATGGATTAGCACGTATTATTGTCCTTGCAAACTCGCCTAATGAGATATGATCAGCTGTATCAGCAAATGCAAGCATGCATACTGCGTCAAAAAATCTTTTTGAATGACTATCAAGTTTCTTGGTGACTTCGGTTAATGGTGTTTGATCCATTTGTTCTGCTTTTTCCATACTAGTAAATGCCATTGGAAGTAAAATTTTCAGGAGAGAGAATCTACTCTTTAATGGTAACAAAGACATTCCTAGAATATCCATAACACCTTTAGGATATGTGTGGAAGTCACCATCGAAGAATGCAATTCTATCAACAATTGCTAATTTCAAGTTTTGTACAATATTAGCCGATTTAAGAACATCATAAATTGCAGATTTTTTATAGAATGGCATTATATGAAATCCATTATCTAGTATGTGGTTTTTGAATTTGATGGATTTAGTTCTGCCACCCAATCCATCAGATTTTTCAAGAATTCTAACAGAGTATCCTTCGTTAACAAGTAAAGTTCCAATAGATAAACCACCCACACCTGCTCCAATGATTAACACTTGTGGGTTTTTAGATGATCTCATTTTAATCAGACATATTTGTTACTGAAATATTTTATGCCGTAATCGATGTATTATCTCCAAATTTTCCTATATTGGGATTTACTCTTAATTTTTTCTTATTTCGTGATTTTGTTCTCAAAATCATCTTGCAGCAAGTACACCTTATGTCGTTAGTATCAAGCCATACTTCACACCAACTACAACGTTTTAATCCAAACTGATATTTTTGTGAATTTGGTACCTTAGTTATGCTTTCCAGCACACATATTCCTCTACATGATGCTCCCATACTACTCATATGCCGTAATATAATATAAACTAGTGATAAAATTATAAACTAGTGCTAATTATGCACATTTTAGAAGTACATAATCAATTAATCCTAATTCTGACATCTGTTTCATTTTTTTCAAAGAACTAAAAAGAATTTTTTCAGTGGATGAAGAATATTTGGTTTTAATTTTTTCTTGTAATTCATTTCTATGTTTGAAATAATAATCTGCTAAAGGAACATAAACATTTAATCCTAAATTTTGTGATTCCAAAATCTTAAATCCTATATTACTAATTTTTGAACTGACCGATTCATATGTATAATGCTCTGATGACCATGTAAACGACAATATTCCCAAATCAAGTAGTCCAGATGATTTGTCATTAACCACTGGGATAGCCATAACAAGTACACCATCATCCTTTAGAACCCTTTTTGATTCTGCAAGAAAATCTTCAAGTGGTCTAAAGTGTTGTGCAGATTCCAATGCGATTACTCGATCAATTATGTTATCAGCAAAAGGTAAAAATCTTGACGTAGAATTTAATTTTGCTACGTAATCTGATTTTGAGTTTTTTAATTGGTTAAAATTTATGTTTACGGCAGAAATTGTCAAATTTGGATAATCCAAATGCCATTTTTTTGCGGGTCCTAAAATCCCACTTCCAACATCTATCAATGATACCACATTTGATAAATTTGCCATTTTTCCTGTTGCATCGCATAATTTCATTTGAGCCTCAAGTGGTGTATTTGTAGATTCATCCCACAAACCAAAATTGAGCATTTCGCCACCAGTTGATAATTGCATAATTGGTGATAATGAATCGTAAAGATTGACAACGTCATTTTCGTTACGACGAAATGTCCACATAAGCATCTCAAAGAGATTAATTGTCATGTGGTGGTTTAATGACTTGGAAATATATTATTTAAGGTAGATCAACGACTTCTTCGGCGCAGTGTTTATGTACCCATATATCATCGGAATTCTTGGTTATTTCTTTGCCTATTCTGATATCATCACCACAACTGCGACATTTACCAGCGTAACGTGCTTTCATAATACCTTAATTCAGATTTATGCTAAAACTTGTAGTTTTCATGAAATATTGACTAATGATTAGCAATAATTCAATCCATAATTCTAGGATGGATCAATTTTTTTCAGTGTATTTGTGAAGCATTAAAGGCAAATTCGATATTATATAAAAAAATCAAGTCTAATTATGCCAAATTCAATTGAACAACAATTACCCTGCAGCCGTGAATTCTGGAATAATGCAACAAAATATTCTTCGTGGTCAAAAGGTGAATATGAATTTCTAAAAGAAATTTCTTTTATAATGGTCACATTACGAAATGAAGAATGATAGATGAAAATCATAATTAAATTAAAAAAGACTACAATAAATCAGATTTCTGAACACCACTTGTTTCAATTTCATATCTTAACGCCGAAGATAATTCGACATATTGCTTGTTAACAAGTTCTTTTATTTGTTCATCTGTGATATTTAATTTTTTTAAGAGTTTTCCACGTTGATGTGCGTATGAATTCTTCCAAAAATTTACTGCGTCAAATGTTTGAATTTTAACCATGCTCTAATCTCTGTCTATGAATTCAGATGCATTTGGAGGATTTGGTGGTAAGCCTTTACGCTTTCTAATTTCTTCTGTTAGTGTTTGAGCAATTGATTTTGGAACTTGTGTCCAAGCTTTAAAATGTGTATTCCACATTGCTTTACCCGCTGTCTGTCCTCTCATTTTTTCAGATATATCAAATGTTTCAACAGCAGGCACTTCGCCAATTACAATACTAGTTCCACCTTTTTGCTGCATATCAAGTACTTTTCCACGTTTGCCTTGAATGACAGTAGATACATTACCAATAAGATCAGTTGGAACTCTAACTTCAATTGCTAACATTGGCTCTAAAATCATTGGTTGTGCTGACAAAAATGCTGCCAAGCAAGCTCTTCTCGATGCAGGACCAAGTTGAGATAATCCTCTATGTGCTGTATCTTCGTGAGGGACAAAATGAGTGAATGTAAATTTACAGTCTCTAACTTGCTCTTTGGTTAAACCTCCTTCTCTCATAACTTCGTCGAAACCAGACAAAAGGGAATCTGTAGATTCATCAATAAATTGCACGCCTTTTGTACCATTAATCATAACATTTCCACGAGAATCAAATTTCATTACTTTTTTAGCAACGTCTGGTTCCCAACCATGATCACGAAGAACTTGTGCTGTTTCTTTTTTATCTTTCATATCACTTAGTGTTCCATTTCTACACATTTCAGCAATTTCAGGTTCTAATGGTTCCACTCTCATGAATATTTTGTTATGACGATTTGGAGATTTTGCCATTACTGGTTCACATGCACCAGTAATAGTCTCTCTATAATTGATCAATGGCTCTGAAGTAACAATTTCAACTTTAGCATCACGGATCAAATTAACTGCAACATCAAGATGAAGTACACCCATTCCTGCCATTATTGTTTCGCCACTTTCCTCATCAATCTTGATAACTAGATTTGGATCCTCAATTGTGAGTTTACGTAGTGTCTCTACAAGTTTTGGTAAATCCTTTGGATGTTTTGGTTCAATGGCCATTTGAACTACCGGTTCAGAAACATATTTTGATGCTTCAAACACTGCAATATCTTTTATACTAGAAACTGTTTGTCCGGCACGAGCTTCTGTGAGTCCCAATAGTGCAGGAATATTTCCAGCTGATAACTGGCCTACTTGTTCACGTACGTTTGACATGAAAAAGTTTACTGACTGCACTCTGCCTTCTCTCTTTGTGTCAATAATGTTAATTGTTTGTCCATCTTTTATGGTTCCTGAAAATAATCTACCTATAGCGACAGGTCCTGCTGCAGGATCAATTGTCATATTAACAATCATCATCACAGTTGTTACATTATCATCACAATTTACAAGAGGCTTCCCGATATCTGATTCCAAGTCACCTTTGCAGATTTTTGGAACCCGATATTTTTGTGCTACATGTGGTGGTGGATGATGTTTCACCACCATTCCCAATACAGCGTCTGCAAGTGGGGCTTTTTCAACTAAATCTTCAACCTTACCCGAGTCTGAATATGCATCAATAACATCTTTGAAAGTGACCCCTTTCTTCTGCATCACATCTACGTTAATTGCCCACCTATCTTTTGCAGAACCAAACGTCACACTACCATCCTGTATTGACACTTTCCATTTTTCCTTATATTCTTCTTCAGCATACGTGTCGATTAATTCGTTAAAATTTGCAACAACACTCGCAAGTGTTTCTTGCATTTTTTCAGGTGTTAATCTTAATTCTTTTATGAGCCTATCAATCTTGTTAATATACAGAACTGGTCTGACCCTTTCTTCAAGAGACATTCTTGTGACAGTCTCAGTTTGAGTCATTATTCCTTCAACAGCATCACATACTACAACTGCACCATCAATTGCTCTAAGACTTCTAATTACACGACCTGAAAAATCAACATGTCCAGGAGTATCAATCATGTTTATTACATAATCGTTTTCACCTTCCTGATAATGTAATGTTACATTTGCTTGAACGATTGTAATTCCTCTTTCTTGCTCAGCTTTCATAGAATCCATTGCAAGTGCAGAACCTGCTGTTGATGGTGAAATAATTCCAGAATGTGCTAATAGACTATCACTCATTGTAGTTTTTCCATGATCAACATGAGCAATAACACCAAAATTCCTGATCTTATTTTTATCACTGATTATTTTCATTACTTGTTCAGTAGATTTGTATTTAGTCATATGGCGATACTCCTAGGTGAACATGTATTAAACCTTGTGAGAAAATTCGATCAGGTTTTATTAAATTTTCAAATATCAATTTCACTTCTATCTATGATATCTTTTGTCATCTGAAGATAAGCTTCAGGATCTAGTTCTTTAGAAAATCCCTTATCAGTGTTAATCAAATAGATTGAATGAATGTGTGCGTTTTGTATATTATCAAATGTGATTTTGGGATTCTTGTAAAACCTATCACATAAATTTTTTAATCTCATCAAATCTTCCTTTTTTCTTGCTTGTGGAGGTAAGAGAAAGACTTGCGGTATTGGTAATACATTTACCACAGGTGTAGCGAGAGAAAATTTACCACAATATTGACTATACCTAGCAATTTTACTCACAATCCTTGCAGCATAATAGTCAACAGTATCTAATGCATGTTCAGGTGGTGTAAATCCAGTTTCAATTTCAACAATAGAAGTATTATCACCTTTAGTACCAAAAAGGTCACATCTGAGTACTTTTGAAACAGGTTTCTCAACGTCAACAAAATAGCCATGTGCAATTAGCTCCGATGCACAAATTAATTCTAAAACGGAATGGTTGATTTTTACCAGGTTTTCCTTATACATATCAATTAATGCCTGACGAACAAAATTTAGTTTTGGTACATCTGCAACATCTAATCGCTCAGAGAGTAATTCACTTATTGCATATACATCGTCCTGAAATTTTTCAATATCCAAGTTTGATAATACTGTAAAATGGGGTATTATGAAGCTTAACCATAATTAATTGTTAAAAGAAAAAACGATGACAGGTTAGATTCTAGGTGTGAAACTAAGTCTGCCTTTTGCAGATAGTATTACAATTGAGGTTATTGCAACAACTAGAACTAATGACGCTATTGTGCCGAATTCAGGTACTACAGCACCATCAGCAATCTCTACTTCAACAGTTGATTTATTGATTGCAGCACTGCCCTGCTGTGCACTAATTGAATAGACACCATCTTGCTTCCACATTGGTCCACCAACTCCAATTGTTGAAGTAAATGAACCATCAGAATCTGGATTTACTTGATCAATGGATACTACATTTCCATTTGGTGCAAGAACCATGATTGATACAGGATCACTAGATGAAGCTTGTCCTGTAAGAGTGATTGTTGTTGAGCCCTCAACAGCATCTGCTTCAATTTCCAAGCCACCTGCAAATGCTGCTGGAGCATAAGCTAATGCTGCTACTAGCATAAGGCTTGTCAAAATTGGTAATGCTTGTTTAGATTTGAGAGTCACTGGTAGAAATACCAAAGAATGTGTATATAAGTAATCTGATTGATTGTTACAGATCAGAAAATCGATTTTCTTTTTGAAATATTCGAATTGCTTCCAAATGGGAACAATTTGCTTTCAGCCCTTTTCCATGATGAAATTTATAAAAATTCTTGAATCCTTGGCATTCACAGGTATCCAAGGTCACAAAATATGATTTAGCTGGATCAGTGGATGATTTGACTTGGAATAAATCATCTTCAATTTTAACAATAGAATTATTCTCAACAAGCTTCTTGGCTTTTCGTATTGTATTATAACTCAAATTATCCAGTCCAACTGGCATAACCATCTTCAAGATTTACAGCGGAAAATCCAGATTTCACTAACTCTTCTGCAGCAATATTTCCACGATAACCAGAAGCACAATAGACACAGATTTTCTTGTCCTTCAATTCCTCAATCTTACCTTTTTTCGCATTTCTGATAAGCAGACCTAGAGGCATATTTTGCGAGTTTTCAATAGTGCCACCAGATAATTCATCTGGTTCACGTACATCAATTATGACATATTGGTTAGATTCCTTCATTAATTGATCCTTTGAAATTTTTTCAGCCATACTCATACAGCATTCTATTGACATATATTTTTTGTTTGATCATAAGATTATATCATGAATGATGAAGAAATACAGAAAATAGTGGAAGAAAATAGTAAAAATTTCAAACTTTTAATTTCTGATAAAATTTTTGAAATTAACAAGATTAAAGTTTTTCAAAATGAAAATCCATTTACAGAGCCAACAACTAGAGGTGGTGTATACTTTAGTGATACAAAAGATACAAAGATTCAAGCAACTGTTTTTAACACAGATATTTCTAAATACCTCTCAAATGCAATGCTTGGCCCAAATAAAACATTTCTTGATATATTGATTGAAGTTAAGCTAAAAGATAATCGAAAAATTTCATTTGTCACAAATTTAACAAATACAATGCAAAACTCTACAAAAATTGTGTTATATCTTATACTAAAAGATATTATTGTGAAATCAGATTAATTTATAAAATTTATCATATTCGTCTCTAAGTTTTTCATCTGAAAGAACTTCATAGGCTTTATTAATCTCTGCCATTTTTTCCTCAGATGAATCTTTGTTTTTATCTGGGTGATATTGTTTTGCAAGTTCCCTATATCGATTTTTAATTTCTGTATTTGATGCGTTATCCATCAAGCCTAAAACTAAATAATAATTTGGAAGTGATTTATTTTTGTACATTTCACGAAGTTCCTCTGCATTAATAGTAGATTTACGTGAATCAAAAATATCTTCATCTGTCCATTCTGAATGATATTTTTCGTAATCACGATCTTTCTTTGATTCAAGATCTGCATTATCATACTTTGTTTTTTTTCTTAAAATTATATTTCGTGCCAAATAAACAAAAATTACTGCAACAATGATACTTGAGATTGTAAATGTGATGATAAGATCCTGTTGACTGATATTGTATTCATCAATTATCGGTGGTGGGTTAACTTTCAGTCCTGAATCATAAAAGAATTCTTTTGATTCTATACTTTGGTCAGACTCTAAAACAATTTTATAATTCCCAGTTACTTCCCAGTTAGAGATTCCAGCAATAACTAATGTTGAAAATTCACCTTTCTCATCAAGTGAAAGTTTCTCTGTCCATACTGTTTTATCATTTGGATCTTTAATTGATACAAATGCAGTATTTTGAGGGTTAGGTGGTGCTGAACCCCAAATTGAAATTATGTCAGCTTTTTCATAAAATGTACTATCAACATTAATACTATAATTATCAGCAAATGAGTTTCCAATTACTGCTATTGAAAATATTGAACAGAAAAAAACTATTAGAAGTAGATTTTGCATGATAACATCTACAAATTTGAAAATATAATGTAATCTAAGGTTTTTTAGCCGTAATTTGAAACAATAAAATTTTCAAACGGAAAAAAAACTGTAATTTGTTAAATAATTTTCACTGTTTTTTGCTAATATCAGAGTCATGAAGCAGAAACATGACAATCGGTTACTGCGTCAAATGCAGAGACAAGAGGGAAATGCAAGGAACCTCAGCGATTACCATGAAAAATGGTAAACCTGCAGTAAAAGGTACTTGCCCAACTTGTAGCACATCGATGTTCAGAATAGGCAAAGCTTAGTCAGAACATCAGATAACTTTTTTCAAGTATTCTTTCTACTAGTAGTTCCATTCGTTGGTTATACCATTCCATAAATTTCTGAATGGTTTTGGATCTTTTTCAATTTCACCAATGATTCTGTTCTCAACTACAAAAAAGAAATTTTCCATCGCATCAACACCACCATCATTAAATAACTCAATACCAATCTCTTTGAGTCTCTGCTTCTTTAAATCAATCTCAGTTGAATTTGGGTTCTGAAGACAGAAAGTTAGAATATCAATCATTTCTTCTTCTAATAAAAAGTCCATACAATCATCAGTTATTTGGATTTAACTTATCATGAATTTGAGCGAGAATTAATTTTGCACGTTCTTTATTTTCAAATGATTCAGTTTTAGCATCAAGAATTGCATCAATTTCATATTCTTTATCAAGTAAAATATCAGATACATGCTCATCAAGTGTACCATTCCCAACCAGATAATATGCAAACACGGTGTTTTTTTGACCTATTCTATGTAGACGATCTTCAGCCTGCCTATGAATCGCTGGACTCCAATCCAGTTCAGCAAAAATAACATAACTTGCATTGTTTAAGTTAATTCCAACATTTCCTGCACGCAATCCTGCAATCATAAGTTTTGTTTCATCCTTTTGAAATCTTATAATTTCAGTATCTCTTTTTGTATCAGTCTGTCCACCAATAATTGATGCGGGATTATATTTTGATAGACTTCTGTGTAACAAATCATGAATTGCTCTATGATGACAAAATACTACGACACTCTCTTCAATATCCATGATATCATTTACAAAATTTATCACATGTGGTAATTTAGCAAGTCCAGCTGCTTGCCTTTCACTTTCAATTGCACGATGATATGATGCTGATTTATCAAATGCAGTTTGTGCATATTTTTGTTCTTCTTCAAGTTTTTTCCAAATCTTGTCAAGTTCAGTTCTATAGAACTTTTCATCTGCTGCAATAACCTCAGGATATCTTACTTTATCTTTTAATTCTTTTAAAACATCTGACTTTTTCCGTCTTAACATTACATGGTTAGTTAATTGATCACGTAAACTCTCTCGTTTGTTTGGCACAACAATGGCCTTGCCTTTTTCATTAACATAACAGAAATATTCACAAAATTCCTTAAAGCTTCCTAGTAATCCTGGTTTCAATATGTCTACAATAGGCCAAATCTCTGAGCCTCTGTTGTAAATCGGTGTACCAGATAATCCAACGCGAAATTTAACACCGTCTTTTGCAGCCAATTTTTTTACTGCTGCATACTTTTGTGTTGTTTTTGAACGCAAATGTTGTACTTCATCACAGATCACTGCACTGACATTCAAGTTTAATAAATCTGGTAGTCTTTTATGGAGTAACTCATAATTGATAATGTAAAAATCATATTTGCCTATATCTGCCTGTTTTCCATTTCTAATAAGTACTGAACTGGGTGTTTTATCATCGATGATTTTTCCATTTCTACTCTTTTTTTTGAGAAATTTTTCAATTTCTCTTTGCCAATTGGTAAGAGTGACAAGTGGTGCAATGATTAACGCTGGAAATGCATTTTTTTCTTTTGATAAATATGCTAAAGTTTGAACTGTTTTTCCAAGTCCCATTTCATCAGCCAATAGCGCGTTTCCAGATGATTTCATCAAAAAGTCTAAGCCCTCTCGTTGAAAATCGAGTAACTCGCCACGAAATTGTTTACTTGGAATTGCTTTGTCAAGTTTTTCGATTTTCGGTGTTTTTTGTTTTTTGATTGTTAATGGTATGATTTTTCTTTTCCAAACTGATTTTGAGAGAATGTCGAACGGATATCTGTCGTTGATCATTTTTAATTTTTTAATATTATCATCCGAATCTGAAACTATGACTTCATCAGGTTGATCGCCATACCATCCACGTGGAATCAACTTTGAGACCATATTTACTGCACGTATCCCAGAAATTTTCCAACACCATGTACCGGAATATCGATCCAATACAAATTCCAGTCTTCCAAAGTTTGTCATAATATCTATCCTGATTTTTAGCTTGTATGTTTCTGTAGTTTATGAATCTTGGGGTTGAAAATGTTTCATTCATGGAAATATTCAGCCTAATATCCAATTCTACTTGAAATGCTTTTTAAAAATGTGGGGTCATTGTTTTTTATGGAAGAGGAGGCAAAAGATCTCATAGTTTTAGGTGCCATTAATAATGGTGCAAGACAATTCAATAAGATTTCTAAAGTGACGAAAATCAAACCTGAAGAATTAAATGATATTTTAGGAAAACTTGAAAATCGTGGATTCATAAACGTAGATGAAAAAAAAGGTTGGTTAGGTAAAAAAATTGAATTGAATGTGACAGAAAAGGGAAGCAAAGAGATTCAAGAAAGAATCCATGAATTACAGGGAAAGTGGAAGAATATGAGAAATGCCTACGAATCTGGTGACAAACAAAAATTACAGCAAATTATGAAGGATGAAAAATCATTTTTACCAACAATGATGTTTTTTGGTATAATCGATATTATGATGTTCAGTATGATGTTCAGTATGATGGGAATGGCAATGTCAAGTTACATACCAGCGGAAGACATGTCACAATTCAATGATGGTGATGGTCTTGGTGATTCTGGAATGGATGATGGTGGATTTGATATGGATATAGGATTCTAAAGATTTGATGTACACATCGTTTGATAATGTTGGATTACAAAAGATACTTTCATTTCTAAAATCTCATAAATCTGAATATCTATCTGGTCAGGACTTGAGTGATGTTCTAAAAATTAGTAGAGTTGCGGTTTGGAAACATATCAAAAATATTCGTAGACTAGGTTATAAAATAGAATCAAAACAAAAACGTGGATACCGTTTTGTAAAAACTACTAATCAATTATTACCGTGGGAAATTTCTAGTGTTCTTAAAACGAAATACATTGGTAAGCGTATCTATTATTTTGAGGAATTAGAATCAACACAAAACTTCGCATTACAGGTTGCACACAATAAGAATGAAAATGGTACTATTATAATTGCCAAAAAACAGACATCAGGAAAAGGAAGACTAGATAGAAAATGGATTTCACCTAATGGGGGAATTTGGTTATCGATTATTCTACATCCAAAGTTTTCAATTGAGGATTCTGTTCTCCTACCACTAGTAGGTTCATTAGCATTATCAAAATCAATCCACAAAATTCTAAATGTACAAACCAAGTTAAAATGGCCAAACGATATAACTCTAAATGGGAAAAAAATTGCTGGTATGCTGATTGATGCATCATTTCAATCAAATACTATTGAAAATATTGTAATTGGAATTGGTATAAACTATAAAGTAAAACCAAAAGAAATCGAAAGGAAGTTGAAAGGTACACCAAATTTTTATGGTGTTGAGACTATATTACGTGAATCACAGAATAATAATCCGATTTATTTAATTGAAAATTTCATATATGAATTAGAAAAAAATATTGACATCCTATCAGATGGCAAAAAATTAAAAATTATCAAAGAATGGTGTGATAATTCAGAAACTCTTGGTAAAAAAACTATAGTAAATACAACAAATGGGAAAATTATTGGAGTTGCCAAAAAGATAGATGGTGATGGTGCATTAATCCTTAAAACCAATAAAGGTGAAAAGCGAATTTTTGCTGGCGATATAATTCACAGGTAATTATGTGGAAAAATTTGTAGATACCCTTAATTTGGAAATTTTTCATTGTTTTAAATGAAAGAGATGCACAATTCATTCTTCTTTGGATTTTTTACATTGTTTATATTTTTTATTTTAGTTACTAATCCAATATTTGCTGATAATAGTCAAATTTCTATTTTACATAAAACTGCCGCCGAATATCTACAAAATGGGGAATTAAGAGAAGCAATAAACGTGTATGATGAAATATTAGAAATTTCACCAGAAAATATTGATGCGATGTTAATGAAAGGTATTGCACTAAGTAATTTAGAACGGCATAAACAATCAATGAATGAACTTTACAAAGTTTTAGAAAATGAACCAAATAACATTTCAGCTTTACTTGGTATGGGTGTTGGATTTGGAAATTTTGGAGAGTACAAAGAAGCACAAAAATATTTTGAGAAGGCATACACAATTTCACCAGAAAATCATGTCACTATTAATTACAAAAATTTTGCAGATAATGTCGTAAAAAAATATCCATATAATGAAGTTGAAAAACCTGACTTCTTTACATTGAATGTAGTTGAAACTATTCCAAGTTGGGTAAAAAATACTGCTGGGTGGTGGGCTGATGGTACTATTGGAGACTCTGAATTCATAACATCAATACAATATATGATCAAAAACAACATTATCAAGATACAACTCACAGATAAGCAGGATAATTCATCACAGATTATTCCAAGTTGGGTAAAAAATACTGCTGGGTGGTGGGCTGATGGTGGAATTGAAGATTCTGAATTCATAACAGGAATTCATTATCTCATAGAAAATGGATTACTTGTTATTGAATATCCAGATATGTCTCAAATGAGTGAAGAAGAGCAAAAAATTTCTGATAGGAATAGATGGCAATTTGCTAGATATTTGGATAGAATTGAAAAGACTGTAAATGATGACAAACGTTACATTGAATATCCAAATCCAAGTAATGATGTTATAAAAAAATTCATGAGAGACTATGTTGTATGGAATTTTGACCAACAAATTGAGATGGGAAACAAGAAATTCCCAAATCCAACATATGAACTAGAAGATGGTGTATACTACATACAATACAAAATTTACATAAATAAACAACCCAATAGTCTGCCATTAGATCATGTGAGTACATTAACTAATTCATTCCAATACTGGGAAGAAAAAGAATTCAAATCTAATGATGGAAAACCAGCAAAAATACATTTTGTCACTACAAAATCAAAAGTTGATGCAAATCTATGGGTCACATGGGTAGTTCGTGATATTGGTGAGAATGTATTGGGTCATGCGAATCTTGGAAAAGGGGTTATAGAGGTTGCACTTGGTGGATATGGATGTGACGGAAATTTTCAACTCTTTGATGTAGAAACTGTTGAAACAATCATGACACATGAATTGGGGCACGGAATCGGACTACGACATACAACTGATGTAGATAGTATAATGTATCCAATGATCAAAGAAACAAAATATGCTTATTGTTTGCTAGATGTCTAGTTTAAAATTATAAGATTATCCAAGTGATCTGGAATGCTTCTGTGTATGAGGTCTCTCTCCTGGAAATTTCCTTCGCATGTGACCTGATGGTCGTCCATAGAGTAATTCCAAAAACCAACTTTCGTGTTCAATTTCTTCCATAAGTATATCTTTTGCAATGTCATATGTTGCAGGATCCTTACCATGTGTCATTTTACATACTTTATTCCAATTGACTATTGCACCTTGTTCAGCTTTTAGACATTTTTCTAATATTGATTTTATATCTGTAGGATTTCGTGGCAATTGTAAAAATTCACAGCCAGACATTTTGATAAACGCTTGTGCATCGTTTGGTATACTTCCTCCTAATTGGTATATACGTTCAAGACATGATTCGAAGTGACTAAGATCTTCTAATCTTGCATCCTCTATGATGCCTTTGACACCTTCTCCTTCCATACCTGTAGAATGCATTCTCAAATTTGTAAAATAATAATAGGCTGTGAACTCGACCGATGCATTAGTCACTAATAGTTTTATAAGCTTATCAACATCTAAACCATTTTTCTTTAGTATTTCGACACCAACAACTTTTGGTTGCTTTTTCTTAACCAAGGATTATTGTAAAATATGGTTGGATAAAAATAATTGTAGAATTATACGCACGTTTCATACTATTAACCAGTTGAAATGGTGAACAATCATTTTTAAACACAAGAAAAACACTTTAAACATCAAAATTGTCAAATTTAAAAAAATGTCCTGCATGTAACAAATCATCGTTTGTTTTAGATGAAAATTCTGGTGAGATACTATGTAGTGTATGCGGTATAGTCATTTCTGAAAATAGAGAAAATGAAGGACCTGAATGGAGGTCTTTTGCTAATGATGGTAATGATAAAAGCAGAGTAGGTTCTGGCACCTCTATTACTATACATGATATGGGACTATCAACTATGATTGGTTCAACAAACAAAGATGCTACAGGAAAACCATTATCATCTGCAATGAAAAAATCTATTGATCGACTTAGAACCTGGAATACACGTTCACAAGTAAATTCTGCTTCAGATAAGAATTTGAGACAGGCATTAAGTGAAATGGATAAACTCAAGGATAAATTATCATTAACCGACACGGTGATCGAAAAAGCTGCGTATATTTACCGAAAGGCTAATGAAAAGAAGTTAGTCAAAGGTAGATCCATTCATGGTCTTGTGGCATCATGCATATATGCTGCATGTAGGGATACAGAAACACCTAGAACACTTGATGATGTTGCTGATGGAATTAATGTTAGAAGAAAAGATGTTGCAAGATGTTACAGATTAATATTTAGAGAACTTGATCTCAAAGTTCCAATTGCTGATCCAATCAATGGTGTTGCAAGAATTGCTAGTGAGGCAGGATTAGGTGAAAAAACAAAACGAAAAGCAATTGCACTACTGAATAAGGCAAAAAAAATTGGATTAGTTGCAGGAAAAGATCCAATGGGTTTAGCCGCAGCTGCATTATATCTTGCGTGTATATCAGATGGCGGTAACACAACACAAAGAAATATCTCAAATGCTTCTGGTGTAACTGAAGTAACAATTCGTAATAGATGTGCTGGATTGAGAGAATTATTATAAACTAGATAAATAATTTTGGTGTAATTTTTTAGAATGTTTGAAAATTCAATTCAATTCTTCTAATGGATCATCACTTCTTCTTCTCATAACTATAAACATTCCAATTGTCAAACCTAATTGATAAATAGAATACAGGATTATTTGAAAAACTGTGGGAACATAATCTGTAAATTTTCCTAGTATAGAGACAATTAATACAATTAAACTAATTGTAAAAATAAAATATCTTGCGAGTGGTGATATATCTGCAAATTT
The DNA here is from genome assembly GCA_964539205.1 of uncultured Candidatus Nitrosopelagicus sp. Classification (GTDB taxonomy): domain Archaea; phylum Thermoproteota; class Nitrososphaeria; order Nitrososphaerales; family Nitrosopumilaceae; genus Nitrosopelagicus. Next base: position 12,687 of record CAZIHG010000019.1, on the reverse strand, counting down.
AAAAATTAAAATCAACGACACTGTTATGAAGATTCCAATTACAGCTAATACTCCTGCATTCAATCCTAGTAAATCAATTATTAGAGTAAATGCACCTTCCGGTGTTTCAGGTATTTGAAAATTGTTTACAGTTACTTTGGAAGGATCTGCAAATTTAGATATGTTCCCAGATGCATTAATCGCAAATAAAATTAATAAAATAATAGAGATGCCTTTGGCATATTTTTTTAATTTAGGAAATTTTTTCCTTATGCCTCTTGCTAATATTGCACCTTGTAAAAATCCAACTCCAAAGACAATACTGAATGTGATAAGAAAATTTTCTTCTGCAATTTGTAGAATATCCAAACTTATCATCATACTGAAAGATCAATCTTTTTTAAAGAAAGCTTTCTAAATATACAACAATTTAAGTGAAAAGAATGATTGAAATTGATAAACTCTGGAAACAGATAGTCCATTATTATATTGATAAAAAAGGCTACACAAAAGAAGATGCAAATAAAATTGCTGAGAGGATAGTTCTACGAGAAATGAATAGGAAGATCTGCCATAATGATTTTTGTGGTCATTTGGTAGATGAGCATATCAATAAAAAAGATCAGTGTTTAGTTTCAAATTGTAATTGTAAAGAATTTCAAATAGGAATCAAATAATCACATACGTTCTGGAGTAGCTATTCCTAGCAAAGCAAATGCACTCTTCAATGTGTTCTTATATGCGTGTAAAAGACACACTCTAGAGTTTTTTAATTCAGGTGTATCAGCTGTATTGACCTGTACGTGTTCATAGAATGAGGAGAATACAGTTGAAAGTGAATAACAGTACTTGGCAATAATTTTTGGTGATAAATTGTTAGCAGCATCATTAACAAAGATGTCAAACATGGCAATTTTCTTTAAAAGTTCAATCTCATATTGATCTTGAAGGTTTGAGAAATCTACATCGAAGTTTGGTGTTATATCAGATTTTTCTAAAATTCTTGTTGCTCTAGCATATGAATATTGTATGTAACTACAAGTGTCTCCTTCCAGCTTTAGTGAATTATTAAGATCAAAAGTTATAATCTTATCAAGATCAGGTTTTATCATCTCATATCTGATAGTTCCAATTGCAACATCTTTTGCAATTTGCTTTAGTTGTGTATTATTGAGATCAACATTTCGTTTTTGAGATTCTTCAAACACATTTTTCTTTAGATTAGTAATTACCAAATCGGCATTAATGTATAGACCCTTTCTTCCAGACATTTGAGCAGGTTTTCCATCAGAATCAATACCAAGTGTCTTAACAGTATTCGAACTAAGTGTGACAGATTCGTAGCCAAGATGTACGTATGAAACTTCTTGCTTGAATTTTGTCATCAATTCAGTGACAATATTTTGAAGACGTTTTTGCCTATTATCAATTACAGTAATTACTTTATCAGCGGAAAAATCGATTCTACCATCATTGTTTTCAGAAAGATCATCTAAAGTTGTTTCATAAAGAATTTGGTTGTTTGTCTGTGTTGAATGAATTTTGTAATTAAATGGATCATCAACTAATCCAAGTTTCCATGCTGCATATGGTATATCTTTTGCAATATATGTTGCAATTCCATTGCTACGAACAAGAATTTTATCATCCTCATCTTGAGCTGGAATTACCCAACAGCCAGCATTATCACCAGATGATTCTAGTCTTACTAAATTATCAGATTTGAGTTTTTCAAATATCGTACTCCAAAGTTTGGAATGAACAATCTGCGATTCAAAATTGAGGCAGTCATAAAATACGCCCAACTCCCAAACTGTTGCTAACTGCTCATCTAGAACTTTTCTAGTTATTTTTTTAGCATATTTTGAGATCTCACTTGTTTCATTTTCTATTTCATGCAATACAAGATGACGTTTTTCTTCTAGTGATTTATCAGATTCATATGCATCAGTAGTTTTTACGTAAACGTCATCACCACAATAATGATCAAATTTTTTGTTATTTGGTGGTATATCTGGAATTCCACCAAATCTGAATCCAACTATTATATCTGCTACCTGTAAACCTGAATCATCAATATAGTTGAGCACTTTAACATCAAAATTTACTTTCTTTAGAATTCTTGCAATAATGTCACCTAATACGACATTTCGAATATGACCAATGTGTAATGCTTTATTTGGATTGACAGATGTATGTTCAACAATAATTTTTTGATTTTTCCCAATGTCTAATTCACCATAATTATCTTTTAATGATGCAGTGATTATTTTGTTATTTAGAAATGAATAGTCTATCTCAAAATTAAGATTGCCAGTTGGATGTGGTATAACATTTTTGATTTCAGAGTTTGTATCAATTATATATAATGATGCAATTTTTTCTGCAACATCATGTGGATTTTGTTTTAATTGCTTTGCCAATAAGAATGCAACATTGCATGTAATATCACCAAATCCTGGTTTTGATGGTTCTACTGCGAAGTTGATATCCTCATATCCTTGATCTTTCACAATCTGATCAATATTGTACCTAATTTTGGAAAGTATCTCCAGAAACGTCATCTTACACCTATAATTCAGATGAAATCATATCTAAGCCTTCTAACACTCCTTCTCCTGACTCTTTAGTTGTAACAATTCTAGCAATTTTTTTGAGATCATCTATCGAGTTATTCACTGCTATATTGTTTGGAATTAGATTGAATAATGGTACGTCAGTCTCGCTATCCCCAATTGCAATTGCATCACTAACATCACATTCTAACATATTTAGTGCCTCCAAAAAACCTGCGCCTTTATCAATTCCACGTGAATTAATATGAAATGCATAACCACTGTCAAATAGTCCAACATCAAGACCTTCTTCATCTAGTATCTTCTGGGCTTTACTGATATCAAATGTTCTTTCTAGTACAACTTCAGTCATTCGTGGAAAAACTGGCTTCTCTTTAATTTTCCCATCAATTCTATTCTGCAAAAATGCTAATGCCTGAATACATTCACCCTTGTTTCCGATAATTTTATGGTTCATGATATCGCCATAAGTGATACAACCACCGTTCTCACCTACTGCCATATGTGTTAGACCACCAAAAATTGATAATAGATATCCTTCAACTGACGATCTACCTGTAACTAGAATTATTTTATGCCCATCATCCTTTAGCTGACGCAATTTTTTTAATGCACCTAAATGTATGGATCCCCATCCATTAAGAGTGATAGTACCATCTATATCAACAGCTAAAATCTTTTTGTTCAATAATCTAGTTAGAATGTTGACAATAATATATGAAGCGTATTAAGTGAGTGGAAGATAGGTGGGATAATGGGAATTCCAGAAAAGATCAAAGCAATACAAGATGAAATTCATAGAACACAATTGAATAAAGCTACAGAACATCATATAGGATTACTTAAAGCAAAAATTGCCAAACTAAAACGGGAACAAGAATCAAACGCCATTAAAAAAAGTGCAAAAAAATCAGATGGGTTTGATGTAAAAAGAACAGGTGATGCAACAGTGGTTTTCATAGGTCTTCCTAGTGTCGGAAAGTCAACATTGTTGAATAAGCTAACAGGTTCAAAATCAACTGTAGGTGCATTTCAGTTTACAACCGTAACAGTTGTACCTGGAGTTTTAGAACATCGTGGTGCAAGAATTCAAATGCTTGATCTGCCGGGAATTATTAAGGGTGCATCTAGCGGAAAAGGTTTAGGAAAGAGAATACTTTCAGTAGCAAGGAGTGCAGATATCGTATTATTAATCCTGGATGTTTTCCAGCCATATCATGAGGATGTTTTAATAAATGAATTGGGTAATATTGGGATTAGGCTTAATCAACAGCCACCAAATATAGTTATAGAAAAATCAACAACTGGTGGTATTGCAGTTGCGCAACAAGTAAAATTAAGAAAAATGTCTGAAAAACTTCTGAAAGATATTCTAAATGTATATGGCTACACAAGCGCTAGAGTTGTGATACGTGAGGATATTGATTCTGAACAATTAGTTGATTTCATTACCGGAAACAAAACATATGCCAAATCAATCACCGTACTAAACAAAATTGATCTAGTTGATAACAAGTTTCTTAAATCAGTTTCAAAAAAATTAAAAACAGAATTTCTACCAGTATCTGCTGACACAGATGTAAATGTTGCAGAACTAAGAGACCGTATATACGATCAATTACATTTCATTAGAATTTACATGCGCCCAAAGGGTGGTAAAACTGATTTTAAAGAGCCATTAATCATAAGAAAGGGAAATTCTGTATTGGATGTATGTAATAAATTACATAGAAATATGAAAAAAGATTTTAGATTTGGATTAGTATGGGGTAAAAGTGTAAAGTTTGGTGGTCAGAGAGTTGGACTAAAACATATTCTGCATGATGAGGATGTGCTAACTATAATTAAGAGAAAATGATCCTACAAAGGAAATTTTTTGAGCGTGAAACAGTGACAGTAGCTAAAGAATTACTTGGTAAAAGACTCATCAGAAAAATTCATGGAATAAAACTTGACGGTATAATTACTGAAACAGAGGCATATAGAGGAAAAGATGATCCTGCAAGTCATGCAGCAATAAAAATGACTGATCGAAATAAAGTTATGTTTGGTCAGGTTGGAATGTCATATGTTTACTTTACTTATGGTATGTACTTTATGTTGAATGTTGTAGCAAAAAGTAAGAAACAAAATGCTGGTGCGGTTTTGATTCGTGGTGTTTATCCACAAAATGGTTTGAAAGTAATGATGAAAAATAGAGGAATGAAAAACATTTACAGCATATCTAATGGCCCAGGAAAACTAACAATTGCAATGGGCATTACAATGAAACAACACAATCAAGATCTAACAAAAAAATCAGAATTATACATTAGTAATGGAATAAGACCGCAAAAAATACATCAAAAATCACGAGTTGGTATCTCTAAAGGTCTAGAAAAACAGTGGAATTTTAGCATTAATGTAAAGGATCATTTTTGATCATCATTATCTTCTAATGTCCAAGGTACAAATCTGCCTAAAACACGGTTCCAATCCAATCTAAGTAATATTAATACGATGGCAGTCATTGCGGCACCAAAGCTAATTATACCTATCAATATTAGTGTTGGATCTTCCATATCCTCAACAGAGTAAATTCCAAAGCTTTCAAAAATTGGATCTATTACAGGACCACTAACATAATGTGACAAAATTACAATCACGTAGCATAAAATTAATTTTCCACTTAATGTTGCAACAAAAAATTTTCGGGGATTGTATTTGGCTAATCCTAATGGTACATATACCAAATCGTCTGGTATCGGAGTTGCTGCTGCAAAAAATGCTGCACCTGCTCCATATCGTTTAACTAATCTTTGAAACGGTAACATTCTTTTTTTAGTTTTTTCAGAAATAATCTTTCTTCCACCATAACTGGCATAGAAAATTATCTGCTTTGCAAGTGTTGATGTAATTGCTGCCAAAATTGCTAAAATATGAATATTAAATTGATCACCAACCGACATTGTTATGAGTAGAATGAATGACGGGATTGGTACAAATGGAATCAATGAACCAATAAAACTCACCAATGCAAGACCGATATAACCAACTTCAGAAGAAAAAAATGGAAAAAAATCCCAAATATCCAATAGAATAAGAATTCATCATAACTATGAAAACATATCTAATAATCACTAAAATAATGCAAAACTGGAATTGATAATGAATGACTGATAATGAAAATTATGAGATTGTAGGTTTAATTTCTAAAATCAGTCCATATATCAGATTTGTAGGTGTAATTAGTAAATCTGGTGAACTCTTAGCAAGTCATAGAAGAGAAGATTTGGAGCCATTACTGGATCAAAAAAGTACACAATATCAATTTGCACAGATTGCTATCAAAACCGAGTTAGAAGAACAATTTGATGAACAGTTAGGCGCAACTGACTTTGTATGGGAAGAAAGAATAAAAGTTCAAACTATTGCATTTTCTGTTGCAGGAAAAAAAATATGGATAACAATAGATAGAAATGTTATACGAAGTGAAATTTTACGTATAATTGACTCCTGTTTGCCTATCGTAAAACGCTATTCATAGAGCCAACACAAAACATATCCAGATTCTGTAGAAATCTTTGGTGGTGTCTGTTTACATTTTTCCATAGCCTCTGGACAACGGTCTATAAATCTACACCCTCCTTCAGCATTGAGTAAATCAGGTGGTGTACCACTGATGAATTTTGGTTTCTTATTTCCATGTAATCGAGGAATTGATTCAAGTAAACCGATTGTATAAGGATGTTTAGGATTTTTAAAAATCTCAATAGAATCACCGAATTCGATCATTTTTCCACCATACATAATTCCAATTTTTTCGGCAACTTCTGATAAAACACCCAAATCATGTGAAATGATCATTAATGTCATTCCATCTTTTTTCAATTTCTTAAACAGATTCATAAGTTGTGCTTGTATCAAGACATCTAAAGCAGTAGTTGGTTCATCCGCAATTACAAATTTTGGTTTTAGTAACAATGCCATTGCAATAATTACACGCTGCTTCATTCCACCACTTAGCTCATGTGGATATTTTTGTAAAACAATATCTTCAAGATTAACAGATGAAAGTGAATCGAGAATTGTTCTATCAATATCATCATTGAATTTATGCTCTTTTAGAATCTCAACAAACTGTTCTTTTATAGTGAATACGGGATCTAATGAATTCATCGCTCCTTGAAAGACCATACTGATATCATTCCATCTATGTTTTTTGTCAAATTCTGAATCAGGGATTTCTAATAATGATTTTCCATCAAAAATTATTTTACCAGCAATAATCTTCCCATTTGGAATCATCCTAATCAATGATAAGCCAAGTGTGCTTTTTCCACATGCACTTTCTCCTGCTATACCAATTGATTGGCCTTTTTCTAATGAAAAACTAACATTATCTAATGCATGTACTTTTCCCTTTGATGTATCATAATGGGTAGTTAGATTATCTATAGTGATGAATGTCATATATGCAATCCTAGAAAAATAGTGTGTTATATGGATTTTGAGAATTTCTAAACTATAGGCAACAGTGCTAAGTTTTTACGTGAAACAATATTAAAAAAAACCATGGATATAACAAGAACACACCTAATTCAAGATCTAAATACATCAATGACTGGACAGGATGTGCTTTTTGGTGGTTGGATCGTGGATTTACGTAAACTAGGAAAAATGGCGTTTTTGACAATACGCGATGTGACTGGAATGTGTCAGGTCATAGTGAAAGGCGAGTCTAAGGATTTGCTTGAAGGTTTAAACAGACAGAGTGTGGTTAGAATTTCCGGTAAGATTCAAGCAAGTAAGGCAAAAGACTTTGATTTTGAGATTGCTGCTAATACGATAGATATACTTGCAAAGGCGGAATATCCTCTTCCAATAGATCCAATAGGCAGACTTGAAAGTGATATCGACAACAGATTGAATTCTAGGGCACTTGATATGAGAAATCAAAAAACTGCGTCAATATTCAAACTAAGACATAATGTGCTAGCATCAATCAGAGACACATTAACTAATAAAAAATTCATTGAAATTACAACACCCAAAATTATTGGCAGTGCGAGTGAAGGTGGTGCAAATCTTTTTGGATTGGACTATTTTGGAAAGCAAGCATATCTTGCACAAAGCCCACAATTATACAAAGAACAAATGACTATAGGGTTGGAGAGAGTCTTTGAGATTTCATCATTTTATAGAGCTGAAAAATCACATACTGGGAGACATCTCAGTGAGTTTACAAGCATAGACATTGAAGCCGCCATGATGGATTATACTGATGTAATGGATATTTTAGAATCCATCGTACTAGATGTATTCAAAAACGCATCAGAAAAATGTAAGCCAGAACAAGAAGATATTGGTCACAAGATTGAAATCCCAAATTCACCATTTGAAAAAGTAACGTATAGTCAAGCTTTAGATGAGTTGAATTCCGTAGATATCAAATTAGACTTTGGGGAAGACTTGTTAGATTCACACCTTCGTACATTAGGAGAGAAACATTCTGGATTTTACTTTTTAACTGATTGGCCAATGAAACTTAAACCATTTTACATTCATGAAAAAGATGATGATTCAACCCTCTCACGTTCTTTTGACTTGCAATATGGATATTTGGAATTGTCTTCTGGTGGTAGACGTTTACATGATCCTGAGCAACTAAAAACCAGATTAAAGGAACAGGGTTTGGATCCTAGAAGCTTTGAAGAACATTTGAAGACATTTGGTTGGGGAATGCCGCCACATTCTGGTTGGGGAATGGGATTGGATAGACTAATGACAGTTCTAGTTGGAATTGATAATGTTCGCGAGGTAGTACTATATCCAAGAGACCCTGATAGATTAAAGCCCTAGGTTATTGGGCTAGCAAACACAATTTCATATCCATCTGGATCACGCATTTGAAAATATCTTTCTCCCCAATCAGCATCTATAGGCATAGTCTCAAATTTGCCCAACTTGGAAATAATATCATCATTTCTCAAATAGTGATATAATGCATCAACATCGTCTGTATGAAAAATAATTCTGCATACATTCTCTATTTTTTGTTTAACTGTAAGTAATTCTATATTGAGATACATGTCTGGTGATTGATTGATTTTGAAGGTGGTAAAGTTTGAATCTGGTCCACCATATGATATCTCAAATTTGGGGACTCTGGAATAAAACATACAAGATTCCTTCATGTTTTTTGCAAATATTGTAATTGCAGATATTTTTGTCACTTCCATCATATAGTACTTAGATTGAAATTATTTCAAGTTTTGATGTATCATCAATATCAAATTTTTCGACAAATCCAGATGTGACTTCAAGAATATACTTTGCATTATTAGCTTCGACACGTTCAGAATCACAAGCCATTACTTCAAGAGGTGTTTTACATGGAGGTACATTTGTTTTAATTTCTACTACATTCCCATTTTCATCAAACCAAATCAAATCAAGATGAAACTGCATATTTAGCATCCACATTGATTTTTGTCCTGGTTCATCAAAAACAAATAACATTCCTTGATCATATGGTAAAGTGTCTTGGAACATTAATCCTCGTACTCGTCTTGGTTCTGTATCTGCAATTTGAACCTCAAGAAATTTTTCGTCTACTTTTATTGTTCCCACTGGAAAATCAACTTGTTCTAACTTTACTTCCGATGGCATTGAAACTACTCCTGCAATACCAACAATCACTGCGGCAATTCCAATTGGAATTAAAACCTGAAGTCGTGTTGGCATGTATTTTTATAATTAAAACATGATAAAAACTAAGATGATTATGTAGTAGTTTTGAAGTTATTGATTGATGTCATTGCCTCTTGTGTATGCTGTCCTATATCCTTGAGCGTGGCACCATTGTATTTTTTATCTAAATACCGTCCAGCTAATATCATTGGTGCACCAACAACGCATGTGACACCAGTTGGTTCAGGTATCCATAACATCACAAAACCAAGCTTTTGCATCTTCTTACCAGGAGCTGAAGCACGATTCAGTGCACCTAATGACTTGGCAGTTTTTTTATCATCTAAATCTGTTATACCAGAATAAATCCTTGAACGACGTTTTGCAGATTCACCCATTAGTCTAAGCTGCCTTATTCTTTCTTGTAACATATCCACCATTTTCTTCTAGTCATGAAAAAAATAGTTAAAATTCAGGGATCAAATTGAATTACATTCAAGTCAAGATTTGATAACAAAAATTTGAAATTTATATCAAAGATAATTCTGATATACAAGTTGATCAAAAAATCGTCAAAAAGACTGGAATCAATAAAGGCTGCTCATAAATCACAAAAGCCAGATTCGAACAGAATAGAAGATTATCTTGAAGTTATATCTGAATTAGTTGATATGAAAGGTTATGCAACAACACTTGATATTTCTAGGTATATGAATGTCAGCGCACCAAGTGTCACAAAAATGCTAAAACGTTTAGATGAAAATGAATATCTTGAATATGAAAAATATCATGGGATTAATCTAACTAAAAAAGGGAAGCAGTTGGCAGAAGCAATACGACAAAAACATAGCATTCTATTAGAATTTTTTGAAATTCTAGGAATTGGAAAAGACATTGCTAATCAAGATGCTGAGGGAATAGAGCATCATCTTAATCCAAAGACAATTAAGCAATTAAGAAAATTTATGACATTTCTAAAATCAAATCCGAAATTCAGGAACGAGTTCAATGAGTTTTGAGAAAAATTTCAATATCGTTTTTTGAATTTACATCTCTTGAGAAAAGTTTACCATATGATGAACGTTTCAGGATCTTTATGTGACCCTTTCTGTTTATTTTAGATGAAAGTAAGAATTCATTATTAGAAAAAATTTCTGCAATATTTCCAGAATACTCTTTACCAACATCTAGTACTAATGCAGTTCTAGACTCTGAGAAATCGAATGGTAATGTATAACCATCTATTTTTGAATTTGAATTTTTCTCTTCCACATCAATATGTAGTTTTAATTTATTTTCAAGTTCTTTGATTGTACTTCCATTCCTACCAATTATAGATGGAATTGATTCTTTTGAAACAAATACTTTGATACTAGAATCACTTAGAAACTCAACACTTGGATTTGAATCAAACCTGCGCATAATGCCAATAATTTCTTTTTCAGCCAGTAACTCCATTCCATTTTTTTTATTTTTGCTAGATACTGGCATGATGACATTCTCTTCCCCAAATGTGTAGATTTCATATTCTAACTCACCAGTCTCAAAATCACAAATATCTATTACTGGTCTTGCTAGATCCTGTTCTACCATTCCTGATGGAACTTTGACCTGAAATTCTAATTCATAGATCTTATTGATTTCTCCATCTTTAACAAAGATTACAGTATCCAATATACTTGGAATTATACCAAGCTCGATTTTACCGATAAATCGTTGTATTGCGTCTAACGGTGTGTTAGCATGAACTACACCAACCATTCCAACACCAGTTAATCTAAGATCACTAAAAATCCTAAAATCTTCTCGTCTTCTTACCTCATCAAATATAGTATAATCTGGTCTAACCAAAAGTAATACATCTGCAGAATTTTCAAAATTTCCATCCAATCTAGTGTATTGAGTAATTCCAGGATCAACTTGTAGATCACGTGGAGACTCGAATGTTTTTACAATCTTTCCATTTTGATTGTAAAAATTTGCAATTGCAGATGCAAGTGTGCTTTTTCCAGATCCTGGTGAACCAGATATTAGAACCCCCTCTGCTTGTTTTTCTAAACGTGACATTAGTTTTTCAGATACGTTATAGTCTTCCAACGCCATCTGCTTAATTGGGTGAACTATTGTAATTTCTAGAAGTTCAGAAAATGGTGGCCTAGTTATTGCAATACGATAATCTCTGTATTGTATTACCAGTGCACCTGGTTTTGATATTTCTGTATTACCAAGTGTCTCGTCATCTACTGAATTAAGAATTTGAGATACAATTATTTCGAGATAGTCTCTATCAAGTGTTTTTTCACCAACCTCAACCAATTCAAAATTTCCAGGCGTACCTTTTTTCCCAAGTGGTTTCTGATTTTCTTTTAGATGAATACTCATTGTTGTAGGATCAAAGAATTTTAAAAAGTCCAAATTTTGTACATTTGTCATGCAGAGATTTAGTCACAGGTTCTATTATGTGATTCTTTTGAGGTGACAAGTAAGGATCTAAGATTTTTAATCAGGAAAGAGATGATTTTATGTTATATTGCATCAATTAGAAAAAATTGCAGAGGAAGTCCGAAGTTGTACGAATTGTGGGCTATGTAAAACTAGGATTAATGCAGTTCCAGGAAAAGGTAATTTTGATGCAGATGTGATTTTTGTAGGTGAAGCTCCTGGTAGAAGTGAAGATGCATCTGGAGAGCCATTTGTGGGTGCGGCTGGAAAAATACTTGATGAGATTTTATATGATGCAGGAATCGATAGAACTGATGTTTATATCACAAACATTGTAAAATGTAGACCGCCTAACAATAGGATTCCATCAAAGGAGGAAGAAACCGCATGTGTTGATTTTATTAATCATGAGATTGACATAGTCAATCCGAAGATCATATGCATTATGGGAAATACCGCATATGGTACACTTCTTGGGGGAAAAGAAATTACGAAAAATCATGGTAAAGTTATTGAAAAGAATGAAAAAAAGTTTTTTGTCACATTCCATCCCGCCGCAACAATCTACAATCAAAAACTTACTGATGAATTGAAAAAAGATTTCAAGAAATTGGCTGATCTTCTAGAAGATGCAAATCAGGCTAAACAATTTGAATTGAGACGATGTAACTTTTGTATGGAGAAGACAAAACATGAAGTTGTAATCATACCAAAAATAGTGACAAGGAAAAGGAAATGGATGTTCAAATGTACACAATGTAATCATGAAAGATGGCTTCAACCATACAGAACTGTTGCAGAAAGTCTGTATTAGTATAGATGACTTTGAAGTTCTATTTGTTCTTCCGATGTAATAATTCCTTTTTTTGCAAGAATATCTAGCATGTCTTTGAATAGTTGTTTTTGTTCCTCTGACATTCCACCTGTAGGTCCTTTGTCTCCTGGTGGACCTGGTGGACCTCGTGGACCTTAATCACCAACAGGACCATTTATTCCTCTATTTCCTTATTCTCCATAT
>CAZIHG010000018.1:0-15435 GCA_964539205.1 uncultured Candidatus Nitrosopelagicus sp. | reverse complement strand
AGTTACTACAGGAATCATTAACATCTCAGCAATAGATTGTAATTCTGCAAATGCTGAAGATATGATTGCACCTCCACCAGCTAGAATGATTGGTTTTTCTGATGACAAAAGTAAGTCAATTGCTCGCTCAATACTTGGTATGTCAGGATCAGTCCATGGGTGATAACCTGGTATTCTTACCTCATCAGGAAACGTAAATTTTGCTTCATTCTGTTGAACGTCTTTTGGAATATCTAGTAATACTGGACCTGGTCTTCCAGTCTCTGCAATGTAAAACCCTTGTTTTACAATCTGAGGGATTTCTTCTGGTGTTCTAGGCTGATATGAATATTTCACAGATGGATTTGCCATTCCAATTATATCACTTTCTTGAAATGCATCCCTACCAATCATTTTGACTGGAACCTGACCCGTTACTGCAACCATTGGTGCAGAATCAGCTTGTGCTGTTGCTATTCCTGTTAACAAATTTGTTGCACCCGGTCCAGAAGTTGCAAAACATACACCTGGTTTTCTACTAACTCTACCAAAACCATCTGCCATATGTGCCGCAGACTGTTCATGTCTTACCAATATATGACGAATATTGCTCTTATACAACTCATCATACATCGGAAGGTTTGCACCACCCGGTAGACCGAAGACTTCCTTCACTCCTTCTTTTTCCAATGCTTTCATTAGCGCTGTAGCGCCGATCATAGTTTCCATTTTATTATTTTTCATTCCTACCATAATTTTAATCGTGTCAAAATTTTGGCTGTAAATTTACAGCACAAAGTCAACTAGTAACAAAATACCAAAAGTGCTAGTTGAACTAATATTTTCCATTAGTGTTTCCCGACCAATGGATCAACATTTAAAGATTCCTTTTAGAATAGATATGTACAATTTTGACTGACAGAGAAGATATAATTAAGATAGTTGAAACATTTTTTGAAACTGGAAAAACAAAAGATTTAGGCGTACTAAAGGATATTCAGTTAAACAGTCCTCATTTTTCAAGTTTTAGTGATGTACCGCCATTTGATTTGAAAGATTATGCAACATCTATTGCTTTAGAGGAATTACGATTTGTGAGTATTTCAGATTATGATTATGAAATCATAAAACCAAAAATTTCTATTTTTGATAATTTTGCTGTAGTAGCATTCGAATTATTACAGAAAGGAATGCTTGTAGATAATAAAGCATTCACAGGAGAGCATATCTCAATTAGTGGTCGAGGTACATTTGTCTTAATGAAAAATGATTCATGGAAAATTATTCATATCCATTTATCAAAAATAAAAGACTGATTTGACTAAATTGGTTGGTTCAAATCTGAACCTTTTGGTTTAGATTTCTTATTGAATTTTTTATTTTTGTTTGGTTGTATAGGTTTTTTATCGAAATTTTTATTTTTGCTTGAAGGTTTTGTTCCACCTTGTTCGTTACAAAGTTGTATGAAGAATTTGTATGCTTGTTCAACTGTATAATTATTGTGTACTATTGCACGTACAGCTCTAATCATTGGAACTGGATTATTTGATTGCCAGATATTCCTTCCCATATCAACTCCAACAGCACCAGCCTTTAATGCGTCATATGTTAATTTCAATGCATCTTTTTCTGGTAATTTTTTTCCACCAGCAATGATGATTGGTACTGGGCATGATTTAACAACTTTTTCAAAATTTTCACAGTAGTACGTCTTGACAATATGTGCACCTTGTTCTGCAGCAATCCTACATGCTAATGACAAGTATCTTTCATCTCGAACCATTTCCTTTCCAACCGCAGTCACTGCTAAAACAGGAATTCCATACTCTTCAGCTTCATTTACAAGTTTACCTAAATTCACAATTGTCTGTTTTTCATATTTGGAACCAACAAAAACTGACATTGCAACTGCACTTGCGTTTAATCTAACTGCCTCTTTTATGCTGGTAGTTATATCTTCATTTGAAAGATCATCTCCAATTATACTTGTTCCACCAGATACTCGTAATACAATTGGTATAGGAAATTTTGGGTCAACTGATGTACGCTGAACTCCACGTGTAATCATTAATGAATCACAATGCTTCAGTAATGGACCAATTGTTTGTCTTGGTACTTCAAGTTTCTCAGTTGGTCCCAAAAAGTATCCATGATCAACGGCAAGCATTAATGCACGATTATCATTTTTAAGGATAATTCGTGAAAGTCTATTTTGTAAACCCCAGTCCATTTAACACTTTTTCGTCAAAATGCCTTTCTTAAGCCTTGCTAATTCTCAATAATGATTTTCATTGCCTGCTCACCAGTTTTTGCATGTTCAAATGCCTTTTGTGAATCGTTTAATGAATATTTGTGTGTAACTAATGATTTTACATCAATCTTACCTGATGAGATTAATTCCAATGCGTTCCTTGTATCTTTATCAGATGCAGCGTATGTTGTGACAATAGAAATTTCTTTAGAATAAATTACACTCATGTCAATTTCAATTTTGTCACCTTTGTTAGGTACACCGAACATAACAATAGTACCACCTTTTCTAACAAGTTGGATTGCTTGACTTAATGCTTTCAGATTACCCGTTGCAATTATTACAATATCCACTCCTCGTTTTTCAGTTAAATCTAATATTGACTCAGAAACAGTCTTATCGTCAGAACGAATTGTTAGTACACCGAATTTTTTTGCAAAATCCAATCGAAAATTATTTAGATCCAAGCAGAAAATTTTTGAAAATTCGGCTGATTTTGCGAGTAATACATGCATCATACCAGTAGGACCAACACCTAATACAGCTATCGAGTCATTTTTTTTATAATTAAATTTTGACCATGCTCTTATACAGCATGCTAGAGGTTCGATCATTGCAGCCTCTTCAAACGTCATATTATCAGGTATCTTTAACACACCACCATGAGTAACATTCCATCCTGGTACCACATACGCTTCTGATAATCCACATGGGTTTAGATTTGATTTGTAATATTTTTCACACATTGTTTCATTTCCATGACTACATTCATGACAATCTGGTGAGTAACATGCAACATGATGATGTGTAAAAACCCTATCACCTACTTTAAAATCTTGAACAGCACTTCCAACCTTTATAATTATACCCGCTGGTTCATGACCTAACTTCATCGATGGTTGACCATATTTGCCAAACACTTTTTCAACATCAGAGCCACATATACCACAAGTTTGCATTTTTACAAGAATGTCATTTGAAGATAGTGTTGGCATCTCAAAACTTTTAACCTCGATTTGTGAGGTTCCTTTTACTACTACTGCATTCATAAAATATTCAAAATTGGTTAGGTATAAAATACTATTACAACTTATTCTAGGCGTATAATGTTGGACGCCCCAAAAGAAATTGATTCTGTTGAATGGAATGAAGAAGGTAAAAAATGGGTTACAAAAAAGATCCAGATAGAAGAATACCATGGATTCACTGAATGTAGATATTGCCAAAAACCAATGTCACATAATGTAAAAACAAATGGAGAGTTTAAAGTGATTTATACAAAATGTGGATGTAGTAAATCAAACTGACACATTTAATTATAAAATATTATGGCATAAAAGTGACGTAATAATGAAAATTGGTGGGATAATTGTAATTGCTGGTATCATTGTATCAATTGGTATAGCATTTTTATTTTATGGTGAAGAATCATTTAGAGATGTAAAAGTTTCTTCATGGGGTGAACCAATCTTGATTGGTACAGTAAATTTCGATGTTCAATATGTGGCAAATTTTGATTTTCTAGAAAAAACAAAAGATAGAACCGAATGGGAAAAAAAACAGATTGAAGAATTTGGAATTATGGATCCGACAAAAGAAAAACCAGATCACACTTATTTTCAGATACAAATCACTGCCGAAAATATTGGTGATGAAGTTGTTCGATTAACAGGTGGAGAATTTCATTTATACGATATTAAAGATAAAAGATGGCCAGCATCATTTGTTGGATACGGTGAAGGCGAATTATCTGTTGTGGAGCTTGAAACAAATAAAGCTGTAACTCTCACGACACAATTTGATGTGCCATATGATGATGAAATGGTTTACAGGGTTGGAATTGTTCCTAATCGCTTTGGTATGGAACAAACAACCGAAATTGCATTCATATGTATTAAGAATTGTGACATGCTGCTAGAAGAATAAATTAAAGAACCAAAATTGTAACCAAATTGTAATAAATATTGTAGTTGATTAATTCTCATGGAAAATAGAATAGTATTCCATATAGATTTTGATTATTTTTATGCTCTATGTGAGGAAATACGTAATCCAGAACTAAAAGGAAAACCAATTGTGGTTTGTATATTTTCTGATAGGGGTGGTGATAGTGGGGCTGTTGCAACAGCTAACTACACTGCAAGGAAATTTGGTGTGAAATCTGGTATTCCAATAGCATTTGCGAAGAGCAGATTAAAAAATAATTTACATGCAAAATTCCTACCAGCAGACTTTGATTTGTATTCAGAAATTTCATCCTCTGGAATGAATATAATAGAGAAATATGCCGACACATTTGAGTATGTTGGAAGGGACGAAGCATATCTAGATGTCACAAAAAGATCAAGTGGTGATTATGTACGTGCTAGTCATATAGCTCAGCAATTAAAAAATGAAATACAGCAAGAACTAAAAATGACTTGCTCAATTGGTGTATCTCCTAATAAATTAATTTCAAAAATTGCGTCTGATTACAAAAAACCTAATGGTTTGACTATTGTCAAGCCAGAACAGATTAACGAATTTTTAGAACCATTAGAAATAAGATCTATTCCAGGAATCGGGAAAAAGACAGAATCTATTCTTAAAGATTTGAAATGTCAAACAGTAAGAAACATAATTGAATTTGACATATTTACGTTAAACAAGACATTTGGTAGAAAAACTGGTTCATATATCTATAATGCTGTAAGAGGAATTTCTACTAACCAAGTTAAACCACGACCTCCAACTATACAATTTAGTAAGATTACTACTTTGAAAGAAAATTCTAAGAGTTTAGATTTTCTGAGTGAAAATTTAAAATTTCTATGTGAACAGGTACACAGAATATCTAATGAAAAGCAGAAAATGTTTCGTTCAATTGGAATTCAATTCGTCAATGAAGATTTGTCTACCAGAACAAAGTCAAAGATGTTAAAAAATTCGACTAGCAGTATGGTAGAGCTTGAGAAGGTCTCCATACAATTACTAGGTGAATTATTAGAAAATCAGGATCTATTGGTTAGAAGATTAGGTTTACGGATTTCAGAATTAACAGATATGGAAGGTCAAAGTGATATAACAAGTTACTTTTGAGTATTCTTTTCTGATTCTTCAAGTTTTTTTAATCTCTTAGTCTCAACTGCTGTGACAATTAGTAAGAATATGAATAACCATGGCAAGAACATAATTTCGCCTGCCACAGAATGAAATTCTTCCCACGCTTCAGGGTCTGTTGTAACTTTTAGTGCGTATACAGATAATGAGAAAATTCTGATCAGGTTTACGAAAATAGTTCCTGCAATTCCTATACCAAAATACATTATTTTACGATTTCTAGGAATCCTCATTTTGATCAGGAATGCCATCATTACAAGTGAATAGATGATAATACTGTGAACACCTGCTGATGGCCAAAAAACTTGCATCGCAAAAGGGCCAAAATCACCATTTAGGAACATTAGATTTTCACGTGCGGTAGCAACACCAAGGTCAAGTGCTGTTATTACTGAAACATTTGCTTGAACAAAATATGGAACAATATATTGTAATGGACCTAATGTGTCATATGGAAAAAATGAATCAAGTGCTAGTATTATTGCACTACCAGAAAGAAAAATTGGACCTGCTGGTGCAATCCTAATCCATTTTTTTCCAAACAGTATAGCAAGTGCTGAAGTCACAAAAATTGCAATTACAATAAAATCAAAAAGCCATGCCCAGGAATATTCTAGAACTCCAAATACATCAACTAGACTCATTATGTAATCATGTAATCCATATGGCAATGCTGCAAAAAATGCAATTGTGACTCCTATTAGTGGTAAACAATAGAAAAATCGTCTTCTTGGAATTATGTATTTGATACCAACTAATTCTGCAACAATAAATGCCATCGCAAACAAAAATCCGCCTCTGCCCTGATTCCAACTAAGACTAAATGTATCAGGATATGCAATTAGCGTAAATAATATTGGTGATATTATAACTAAAATTCCAATTATAAGACTTGTATTTTTCAATAGTTTTTTTTAATGTTTGAGCAATAAATAGTATATTTAGAAAAAATCAGATATTGATTTTTGCTTAATCATTTTTAGCATTGTACCATGATTTAACCACTCATTCTTACTAACACTCATTGATTTTGTGGCTAATTCAATTGCATTTTCTATAGATTCTACATGATGGGGTTTAGTTTTCATTGTTTGCCTAATTCCTTCGCGTACTTGCCATACTCCGACAGGAACTGCATATTCAGGACGAATCTCTCGAAAAACAATAACACCAGATTGCTTCTTTATTTTTGAAAGAAATTCAACTACTCCTAACTTTGCTGCAAAATATGCACCAGCGATTTCTGGTGGATGGTTAATTCCTTTAGCGTTTTCATGATCACTGCCAAAACCAATAGTATTTCCATCATACCATGCCTCTTGCATTTCAAAAATCCATCTATGTGGAAAAAGAATAACTGCAAAATAATTTCCAAGGTGTGCAAAAGAAAATACAGTGAATGAATCTAAAATATCATAGTCTAAAAGATCTGTCACAATGTTCTTAGATATAATATCATCAGTTGCTGTTATACTCCATTTAGTTGGAACTAGTTTTCTGCTTTTTCCAAGCATGCCAATACTAAAACATTTTTGGATGGTTGTAATGTTAATACCACTATTGAAAAGTTTCATAACAGCATCAATAGCATTTAGATCAGTATCATAGTATACTTTCTCAATAGATCTATTAGATGATATTGGTGAAAACGATGCCTTTTTGATTTCGCCAATTGGGCCAAATGGTGGAGCTTGTCCATCTATAGATGTGATGGGTGATGTTTCTTTTACAAATTTAATTTCAGAGTCAATTGGCCCAGATGACATAGCAACATCTTGTAAGTTTTCAATAAACCTTCCATCAGTTTGTGTAATAGGTAATTTATTTACTCCTCGAATAAGATTTAACCGAAAATTTACAATCTCTTCTAAGCTTTTTCCTAACCACTTCTCTGGTATATCCAATATACTAGTATCACCATGAATAGGTGGCACCATAGGTCCAACTCCAACTTTTGGATATCCATACGAGCCTACAAAAACTGATGGAGGGCTAGAACCAGAAATCTCATCAGATGAAAACAGATTACCATATTTACTCAAATATTCATGCCATTTACTCTCAATTCCTTTTCTAATTTCGTTTCCAGTTATATCCACACACGTGATAAATGACTATTGATAATAAATAATTCAAAGGATGTATTTTGACTAAATGTGAACATAAGATGTTTAAATTATGGGGGGAAATTGAAGTGTGACCATAAATCGGATTGTCTCATTTTTACCTAGTGCAACAGAATTACTATATGAATTAGGTGTGCAAGATAGGCTTTATGGTGTAACTCATGAATGTAATTTTCCTGAAGATGCAACTAGAAAACCCCGTGTTATCCAAAGTGTCTTTGATCCAGAAACAATGTCTAGTGAAGAAATTGATCAGAAGATTATGGAACTTGTATCAAACGGCAATGATATTTATGAATTAATAGTAGAAAATCTAAAAAAAGCCAACCCTGATTTAATAATCTCTCAAGAAATTTGTGAAGTTTGTTCTGCATATACTAACCAAGTTAACAATGCAATGAAGATCATGAATAATAAACCTGAAGTTTTTGCAATGAATTCACACAACATTCAGGGAATACTAAGTAATATTGAAGAAATCTCCAAAAAGATCCATGAATCAAAAAAAGGAGCCAAACTGATTGAATCACTGGAAAAAAGAATTAAATTTTTTCAAGATAAACAAATTTTTGATAAACCAAAGGTTCTTGCTATTGAATGGATAAAACCATTCTATACTTCTGGTCACTGGATTCCGGAGATGATTGAGATCGCCGGTGCAAAAAATCTAATTAGTAAAAAATCAGAGCATTCCAGAAAAATAGAATTTGACGAAATAAAAAATTCTGATCCAGATATAATCATAATGATGCCATGCGGATTCAATGTACAAAGAACAATAAAAGAATACAATAACAATCTAAAAAGCGATCAGAGTTGGCAAAGTCTACGAGCTGTTAAAAATGATAATGTTTTTGCGGTTGATGCAAACTCATATTTTAGTAAACCAAGTATCAGAACTATCACTGGAATTGAAATATTAGGAAATATAATTCACCCAATAGAATTTTCTGAAATTAAAATACCAAATGAATCGTTTAGAAAAATAAATTAGAATTAAATTATTGATCGTCAGTCTCATCTAATTCATCAGAATTATAGTCTCTTTTGGATGGTCTAGTTTGAATATAGATTTTTGACATGATTACTCTAAACAATTTTTAGAGTAATCCTTGCAGGTTTCAAAAAATTGTCTTTTTGCTTTATAAAAATTGAATTAATAAAATCTAGGAAATTAACCAGTTTTACACTCATTTGGTAATGATCTTGTTGTCGTAATTAATACAAAAACTAGGATGGCGATTGAGATCAATCGTAATGGAATCTCATAATTTGTCAAAAAGGCACTTGCCACACTACCAGTTGTTCCAAAAGTGGTGATTATTGAAAAACCAATTGGGCCACAACTGCATGCACCAGCAGATGCACCGATAATTGTTCCAGTCACGCTACTTCTAACTTTTTTAATTTTTTTGACTATACTGACCCTGAAAATATTCATGGCAACGACAATTCCTGCCAATATTGACAAAATTAGAATTAATAGAAAATTGAATATTGTACTTGTAAAAACTGAAAAAACTAAAAATGGCTCAAAAAATATGTATCCAGAAATTATTGATAATGGTATTAATAATCCCACAGAAATGATGATGGCTATGACAACATAGATATAATTTGAGAATACAATCTTGAAACTATTTTGCAATTTACAACAATGATTCTATAACTTGTTCAAATACAGTATACGGCTGTGCGCCTCTAATCTTCTGTTGTTCACCAGATGAATTCACTATAACAAAATTGGGAGTACTGTTTGCACCACTAGATTTTGCTTTCTCTGAATTGAATTTTATACGTTTTTCGTATTTTCCTGAATCAAGGCACTCCTCAAATTCATCCATGTTTAAACCTAGATTGAATGCAAATGCCTTTAATCTTTCAGAATTAGCCCAACCCGAATTCATGTGACCCTGATAATCGTAAAGTGTGGCATGATAATCCCAATACATATCCTGATCGTCTGCACAATATGTTGCTTCAGCTGCTGTGTGTGAATCATAACCTAATATTGGTAAATCAATAAAAATTAAATTTGCTTTTCCAGTGTCAATAAAATTCTCAATAATTTTAGGTCTAGTGTTGTCATACCAACGCTTACACATCTCACATTGGTAATCTCCCATTTCAATGATTGTCACTGATGCTGTCTCTGAACCTAGAACTGGTGGGGCTTTAAGTGATAAAATTTCTCCTTCAGTCTGATTGGTTTGTGTTTGCTGCTCAAACTGTCCAATATACGATGTAAAAGAAGCACCAAGAGCAATCACAATTGCGATTCCTATTCCAATTACAAGGTATTTTTTTGTGTTAGCCACGATTTTTTAGCCTCAAATTTGATTAAAAAACCTATGCCACATTATTGAAAATAAAATCAACATATTTCTAACCATGGGTTTATTAGACCTACAATTCGGGGTGATTTAGAAATAATGACGGATTACGCATTTGCTTCTCTGTCATTGCTTTAGATAGAGAAAAATGAATGCATTTGAAGAATTAAAAATAAAAGAAACAATACTGAAAGGAATTCAGGAACTAGGATTTACCACACCATTTCCTATTCAATCTCAAACTATTCCTTTGTTGTTAGATGGTCATGATGTTATTGGACAGGCACATACTGGTACTGGTAAAACTGCAGCATTTGGCATTCCTATGTTACAACATATTACAAACGGCGGTGGCGTCCAAGGTTTAGTCATAGCACCAACTAGAGAACTGGCTATACAAATCACTAACGAACTGAAAAAAATTGGTAAGTTTACAAAGATTAAAACTGCAACGGTTTATGGTGGTCAGGGTATAGGAATACAACTCGATGCCTTAAGAAATAAACCAGAAATTATCGTAGCAACACCTGGTAGATTAATTGATCATCTAAACCAAGGAACAATCAAAACAGCGGACATAAAATATGTTGTACTAGACGAAGCTGATGTTATGCTAGATATGGGTTTCATAGAAGATATTGAATATGTTTTAGAACGTGTGCCTGAAAATCGCATAACATCATTATTTTCTGCAACAATGCCTGTTGATATAGTAAGGCTTGCAGAAAAATATCTTAATCAGCCAAAAAGAATTCTAATCGATTCAGATGATCTAAGCGGTGAAGGTATAGAACAATCATTTTTAGTTATAAAAGATAGAGAGAAACAAAAGTATCTGACAAAATTCATTAATGAGCATAAAAGACAAACAATCGTATTTTGCTCTACGAAAATTCGTACACGAAATGTGGCACGTGAATTACAAAAGGCAAAATTTCATGTTGTTGCTATCGAAGGTGATATGACACAAAATAAGAGAGAATACTCCATGAATAAATTCAGAAAAAATAATGCAGATATCCTAGTTGCTACAGATGTAGCAGCAAGAGGTATTGATGTACCAAAAGTTGGATTGGTTGTTAATTACGATGTTCCTAATCAGGATATGGTCTATTTTCATAGAATTGGTAGAACAGCACGTGCCGGCGCTAAAGGAAGATCAATAACACTGGTTTCATATTCATCAATTGCAGATTGGAATATAATAAAAAAACAAATCAAATCTGATTTAATCGACTTGAATCAAAAACTTGGAATTGAAATTAATATTCCTGATCCATTAAAGCGTGATAATCGCAGACGAATTTCTGCCCCTTTACATTCCAACTATCGACGAAGAGTAGGTGGTTATAGAACTAATAGTTATAGACGTGATGTTCCTGCAAGAGATCAATACAAAAGAAAAAAACCAGGACGTTTTTCTAGAAGTCCAAGAACCTCTAATCGAAAAAAATGGTAATACATTAAAACAATTAACACTTAAACACCAGTAATTGTATCAAGTATTAAGAAAAAATGCATGTTGGATTTGTATTACTTAATTGTGATTTGGGTGCTGAAGAATATATTTTAGATGAACTAGGACAAATTCCTCAAATAAAAAATGCATATATCACATTTGGTGCTTACGATGTGATAGCAGAAATTCATGCGGAATCACAAGACGAATTTGAAAGAACCGTTTCGATGGATATACGACGACTTTCAAGAATTGTTAGTACAATGACACTTAATGTGGTATCCAAAAAATGAATGACATTTATACGAATAAAAAATATGATGATTATTGCAGCAACTTGAATATTCTGGTACTGTTTGGGCATTAAGTCATAATGATCCTGAACCACTAGTAGAACATTCAATTAAGAAAATTCAAGAGTGTGGTGTAAAAAAAGAAGATATTAAGATTGTTGATGCCCCAAATAATCCAAAAGTTGGTGAAATAGTAGTTCAAATTTGGCCGCATGAGCTTGTTATTGCAAGAATTCGTACAGTACGTGGTGAATCATTCATTAGTGGTACAGAATTTACAGTTGAATTAAAAACAGATGAAACAGGAACGTACATTGATTAATTTTGAAGAAAAAAACAAAATCATCATCAAGGGGTAAAAAAAGTAGCGGCACAAAAAAAATCTCTATATCTATAATTGGTCTCTTACTTATTTTAGCAACAATTTATTATTTTTATTCTACAGAACAGGCACAAATTCGCGGCTTGAATTTCGGAATTGAGCTCGAATCTATACAAGACGAACTAAAAACTGAGCAATCTGACTTTTATTCCAAAATATCAATGTGGGAAGAAGATACTATTTCAAAAGATCAAATTCTGGATTATGCTGATTCCCACATAATGAAAATGAATAAGATTATTTCAAAATATTCTGATCTACAAATGCCGGATGTATTTTCTGGTTCGGTAAAACTTTTCAAACTATCAACTGAAACACAACTTGAAAGTGATCAGTACTTGATTAAATGGATCAAAAATGGTGATAATAGCGATAAGATACGTGCAAATGAATTATTACAAGCGTCTTTTGAATATGAAATGGGTGCACTTTCATCATTTGAAAAGGCTAAGAGAAACCCAAATCCATAAAATCTTTAAGCAATCGATTTTCAAATAATATAATGAGATATATTCTTCTGATTGTTCCACTGCTATTAGTTATTCATCCAGCATTTGCGGATGTTTTCATACAAAATGATCAACAGTATATCAGTGATGATGGCTCATTACATATTGTAGGCGAAGTTGAAAATAATTCTAATGTTCCACTAAATCAAATCAAAATTACTGCAAACCTTTTAGACAAAAATGGTTATCAGGTTAATCAAGTTAATGGAAAACCAATCAATAATGTAATAATGCCTGGGATGACTGGTGCATTTGATATTATTGTCACTGATCCTAACTCGTATATTATTGATGATTATGATTTGGAACTTGACTATAAAATTGCAGAGCCAAAAAATCAGGTCATTGAGATAGTTTCATCAGAATTAAAAAAGAATAATCAAGGTAATTTTGTTATTTCAGGAGTTTTAGAAAATCAAGGGGAAATTACAGCTAACATGATAAACGTGGTTGCAACATTATATGATCGTAATGGGGATGTACTCACTGTATCAAGTGTTCAATTACAACCTGACTTTCTAAGATCTGGTGATACTACTTTATTTATTATTCCAATACATGAAAAATCTCAGTCTGTTCATGCGATTGATTATATGTTAATCGCAGAATCAGATGAGTATGCCGCAGTACCTGAATTTCCATTAGGTTCTGGTGCATTGCTAATTGCATCTGTTTCATCATATATCATACTATCTAGAAATCCTGAAAAACTTGTAAATACAATATCAAGAATCTCAAAAACGATCTCATTTTGATATGATTGGTTAAAATGGTAATTTCTGATAATAATAAAAAATTTTTAGATGATTTGGTTCAATACTACATCGACGAGTCAGAATCTTACAAACAATTTGCCAGCGAGTATGAGAAATTTTTAACATCAAAAATGGATGTTGCGTTTGGTCTAATTGTTGGCTCAATTTATTCTACGTTTTTACAGACATATGCAAATCAAAAACTAGAAGTTGGATTAGATGATATTCAGGAGTTCCATGAATTCATCAAGTCGAATGCAGATCAAATTAGAGAAGCCTTGGAAAAAAAGGTTGATACATAGATACAAATAAATCTAAAAAAATACTGAATATATGTCTGAAATAATTGGATATAGAATTCAACAGATCAACGATAATGGTCAAGCTGTTCAAATGACATTAGTTGAAGATGTTCAAACCGAACCACTATCACAGAAGCAATTGATTATGGAAAACGTTGGGAAAAAATTGGATTCTGATACAAAAGAACAAGTCATGCCACTTTTGGAGGCAATTCTTCAAGCACAGCCAACTATAAAATTGAAAAGTTATGCACAAACAACTGTTTCAATCACTATGCCAAAAAATAGATATGAAAAAATGGGCAAGCCACAAGTTGGTGAAAAACTTCAGGTTGATCTAAAACGATGTTAAAGGTTTTCTTCTATATTTGATATGTCAACAAGTGGTAATGAACAACTAAAATTCTTACACACAAACACATTTGTTTGATCGATTGGGTATTCTTTTCCAGCAAAAAAGGAAAATTTGGATAATGCATCAAGCTCATCATTATCGCTTATTATCACCATTATTGCTTCAGGTAGAAATTTTTTGTTTAAAGTAGATATAATTTGTGAATTTTGTGTATTAAGGATAGTAATCTCAGTTGGCTTTTCTATTTCAAGATATAGTACATTTAGCATATAGCCAAATGCAAATGGATTCTCAGCTGCCAGAGTTGCTTGTGATTCAAGTATTTTTTGGCTAATTTTATGGAATTTTTCTTCTTGTGTTATATGGTATAGTCGTAAAAGTGTGTTTGCTGCAACTGAATTTCCTGACGGCATTGACAGATCATAATTACTTTTGGGTCTGATGATTAATTTTTCATGATCGTCAGCAGTAAAGAAAAAGTTACTATTCTTATCATCCCAAAAATGCTCGATTAAATGATTACTTAGTTTTATTGCAAAATTTAGGTAGTTTTGCTTTCCTGTAATTTCAAACATATCAACTACTGCATTTGCAAGATATGCATAATCATCCAAGTATGCATTAAGCTTTGATTTACCATCTTTGAAAACTCGCTGTAAAACTCCATGCTTTTCAAATTGCTCTTGGTAGAAATCAGTTGCAGTCAATGCAACATCAAGATATTTAGATTTTCCAGATGTTTTATGCCCTTTAACAAATGCTGAAATCATTAATCCATTCCATGCGGTTAAGACTTTGTCATCTTTTCCTGGCTGAATACGCTTGTTTCTGGCCTCAAGTAGTTTAGACGATCCATCCGAAATTATTCTATTTACTTCGTCTTCTGTTTTATTAAATTTGAATGCAAGTGCAGATGTTTTAATATTATTTGCAAGAATTGTCCTTCCTTCAAAATTTCCACCATCTGTCACATCAAAGTAAATACAAAATATTTCTGAATCATTACCTAGAATTTCTTGTATTTCTCTTTTTTTCCAAACAAATGTTTGACCTTCTTCACCATTAGTATCAGCATCTTGTGCTGAGTAAAAAACTCCCTCTGGCGAAGTCATTTCACGAATTACATAATCAAGTGTTTTTATAACTACATCTAAGAAGAAATTATCTTTTGTGATTTGGTATGCCTCGCAATATACAATTGGTAGTAATGCATTATCATACAACATTTTCTCAAAATGTGGTACAAGCCATCTTGCATCAGTTGAGTATCTATGAAATCCTCCACCTATTTGATCAAAGATTCCACCTTTTGCCATTTTTTTCAAAGTCAATAATGCAAAATCTTTGAATTTTGAAATTCCAGATAATTTTTAATATCTAAACATAAATGAAAGATTTGATGCATTAGGAAATTTTGGTGCTTGTCCAAATCCACCATAATTGGTGTCAGCTATCTGTAATAGATTTACTGCGGCTTCATCAAGTATTGACTTAGTAATTTGCGATGGTTCTGTAATTCGTTCTAATCTAGATAGATTTGTCATAAAATTGTCAGCTGCGGATTCAATTTCTTTTGGTTTTTCTTTCCATGA
>CAZIHG010000017.1:0-12094 GCA_964539205.1 uncultured Candidatus Nitrosopelagicus sp. | reverse complement strand
ATGTCATTCTTTGGTAATGCAATATGGCTTCTTACAGCATTTATTGGATTTGCATCATACATTGTATTTGGTAAAGAATCACTAGATCCATTTTACATTACACTTGGAATGTGTATATTTGCGTGTTTTAGAATTGGAATACTAACAACTACACTTGGCATACATATTGGTAAAGCGTGGGCAATGTGCTTTTTACAACCACTTGCAATGTTTTTTGTTTTCGTTCCATCTTCAATGTGGGTTGAATTATTGTCTGACCAAATTCTATTGATATATGGTACACTATTTTTAGCAACTTCAACTATTTGGTCACTGTGGACAGATAAGGCTGGTCGGCCCTGGGTTCAGAGTACCCATAAACTCTTACAGGCATATCTATCAGCTATGTCTACAAAGGATCCAACAGAGATGGAAGCAATTATTGAACCAAGCTCTAAAAAATCTTCTGTGATCACATCACAAATTAAATTTCAAACTGAATCCAATAAAAATCACTTTAGAGTGGTTTTACCTGAAATTCATCCTGGACCATTTCATCCTGTTGGAGGTAGCAATATTCCATATTTGATTTACAAGAATATGGATTCATCTGCAATGGTCATGCATAGTGTATCAAACCACGCATTGAACCTTCCAAACCAAGAAGAAGTTCAAATATACTTGGACTCACTTTCCAAAAGTGCAGTAACATTCTCAGGTAGTAAATGTACAGAGCCGGTAATTGTTCAAATCAACAAAGCACGTTGCGCCGGAATTCTATTTGAAAAAACTGCTGTTCTATTTCTTTCACTCTCCCCACATGGAATGGAGGATATTCCAATTTCTATAAGAACCGAAATTGAGCAATTCGCAAAAAACAGAAACTTTGAAAGAATAATGGTAATTGATTGTCATAATGCTATGGGTGAAGAGATTAACAAAGATGATGGTGTTGATATGCTAACAGCTGCCAAATCAACACTTGATTCATTAAAAACAAAAGATTCACATCAATTGAAATTTAGCTATGAAAATTCACTTGGAATGGAAATTGATTCAGCAGATATTGCAAAAGGTGGAATAGGTATACTTTGTCTTGAGATTAATTCTAAAAAATACTATCTTGGTTGGGCTGACGCAAATAATATGGAGAATGGTGTAAGAGAGCAAATTGTAGAACATTTCTCAAATAATGGTTATGATCTAATTGAGATTTGTACATCAGATACACATTATACATCGTCTGGTGTTCGAAATAAAAATGGATATTTTCAGTTAGGAATTATAACAAAACCAAATATTATAGCAAATTGGTATCTACACTTGGCAAAACAAGCAGAAAAAAATGTCCAGGTAGGAAAGTTTGAGATATTAGAAAACCAAAGCCATGTAAAAGTAATGGGTCCGTCAATATTCGAGTCTTTTTCGAGATGCCTAGATAATGCTCTAAGAATAACTAAAGGCGTTTTGATTGGTGGACTTGCGTTATTTATTACAACTATTTTTCTATAGTTTTCATTTTATCTAAATTTCCATAAAACTCGTCTAAAAATGAAGATATCTGCATGACTGGAACAATCGGTACCTGATTTATAAAATCAACTTTTTCTTGATGCAATGTCACAATTACTGGGATAGCAAATGTTGATTCTGTTTTCTCCACATAACTCTTTACTCGTTCAACTTGTTTATTGACTATATCATTCAAAGCAGATTTACTCATTCTTTTCCAGTGTTTACAATCAATCAAAACTGCAATTCCGAGCTTTACTCCCACTACATCAATCTCCATCCTTGGTTTCGTTAAAATCAAATTTTTCTGTACTTGAAACCCATTTTGCTCAAGAACAAGAAATATCAACCCCTCAAAATCTTGCCAGCTGAGAAATTCTGATACATCTTCTATAGACGCACCATTTTTTATTGCAAGAATTGATGCTTGTATTTTATCGCCACCTTGAAAATCTACAATATTATCATGTGACTCTCCAATTCCATTATTAAGAAAAATACGGAGTAATTCTTTAGCTGAAAATTCATCGATACCTGAAGCAGTAGAAAAATCCTGTTCAGATACACCACCCGGAATAATTGCTTGTATTCCTTTAATGATTAACTTATGATGCAATGTTAAACTAATGTTCAGTTTGCTATTAAAAGCCTAAAATTCACCATTTCTTAACTAGTAATGAAATAATTGAAAAAAATTAAGACCTTTCTAGCCTGTTTTCTGTTGTTTTCTGTATTTCCATATGCGTTCGCTGAAAAAGGCACTTTCATAGATGAGATAAAATTTGTACAATATCTTGACGAAAATACTGCACTTGAAGAAGTAAGAAATGGTAATCTTGATTTGTATTATTATAGAATTTCATCAGATCGATTAAAGGATACAGATTCGCGTGAAGGACTTGCGGTTTTTGAATCAACAGGAGGTTATTTTAGCATACTACTCAATCCAACTAATTCCGGAGAATTTAATCCATTTTCTATAAGAGAGATAAGATATGCATTGAATTTTCTAGTAGATAGAAATTTGATAGTGAATGAATTATTGGGTGGTTATGGTACACCCATGATTTCAAACTATGGTGTTTTTTCAGCAGACTATTTAGAAATTATAGATGTTTTAGAATCATTTCAATTTAGATATAATCCAAATCTTGCAAATCAAATTATTACTAATCATCTACAAGATGCTGGTGCACAAAAAATCAACAATGTTTGGCATTATGAAAATAGGCCGATAGAAATTACATTTTTTATTCGAAGTGATGATCCTGCTAGAAAGGCTATTGGAGAAATTCTTTCATCAAAGTTGGAGTCTATTGGATTCGTTGTAAAAAAAGAATTTGGTGATTTGAATAAGGCATTTGTGTTGGTGTATGGGTCAGATCCTGCTGACCAAAAATGGCATTTGTATACTGAAGGATGGGGTAGCTCAGGATTTTCAAGATATGATTCTGTAGCATTAGCACAAATGTATTCACCTTGGTTTTCAAATATGCCAGGCAATAACAATCCATCTTACTGGAATTATCAAAATGATTTGTTAGATGGAATAACACAGGAAATCTATTCTGGTGAATTTCGTACTGCTGATGAAAGAACCATGTTAATTAAAAAAGCAACACAAGAAGGTGTTAATGAATCAGTAAGGATATTTCTTGCCAGTAAAGTAGATCAATATGTCACCAATACTGACGTTATTGGTGTAATTAATGCACTAGGTGCTGGTGTACCGAGTAGATTTACACCCATAAATATGCAATCGTCGGATGATAGTATTACAGTTGGTGTAAAACAAATTTATCAAGGTTCATGGAATCCTATTGCTGGTTTAAGTGACACCTATAGCACACAGATTTGGTTCACAATTTTTGATCCTAGTCTGACTGGACATCCTTTTACTGGAAAAGTTTTGCCAATTAGAACCGATTGGAAAATAGAAACGAATGGTCCTGAGTCATCAATCAATGTACCAGATGATGCAATTATTTGGGATTTAGAATCTAAAAGTTGGAAAAGTGTGGGTCCTAATGCATATGCAGTAAGTAAGGCTACATTTGATCTGAAATTTGGTCAATGGCATCATGGACAAAAAATGGATATGAATGATATAATCTATTCAACATATTTTTTGTTGGAATGGGGCTCTGAAAAGAAAGTCAATGATAAAACATATGATTCAGATTACTCACCACAAGCATCTCAAACTGCAAAAACACTTGTTGGGATAAAACCAATTGATGATAATACAATAGAAGTATACACAAATTATTGGCACTTTGATCAAGGAGAAATTGCATCGTGGGCAAGTCCATGGAGTAGTATGCCATGGGAAATTATGGCTGCAATGGAAAAAATCGTAATTGATGGTAAAAGTTCATTTTCACGATCTGAGTCAATTAGTAAAAATGTAAATTGGCTTTCACTGATCATTCCAAATGATGCAAAGCTAGTACATGATCAACTAGAAGATTTTAAAGCATCTGAGTTTATTCCACATTCACTTACCCATTCTACACAATTTTCAGATTTTCATACAGATAGATATCAATCATCAATAGAGTGGATCGAAAAATATGAACATGCTGTTATTAGTAATGGTCCATTCTATCTAGAAGGTTACTCGCCTGATTCAAGAACTATCACCATTAAATCATTTGATTCTGCAGATTATCCATTAAAACAAGGCATTTGGAAGGAATTTGAAGACATAGAATTTCCTACAATTGAGTACGTAAATCTAAATGAAGTGATCCAAAAAGGAATTAAATTAGATATTCCAATCAAGACTAAAAATTCGACAGAAATACATTATTTTCTTTCTAATTCTCAGGGGGAAATAGTCACATCTGGGATGAAGAATGTTTATGACAATAATGTAACCGTCACAATAGAAAGTGATGAAATGGAAGATTTACCACTTGGTCCTAACACACTGAAAATTTTTGCTGGATCTGATACTGTGCTAAGACCGTATGAATTTTCAATGAGTTTTCTGGTTGTTGAGCCTGGTACACAATTGCCAGAATATACAATTCATAACGAGTTTTTAGATACTCAAGATACTGATTACACAATACTAATAGTAACCATTTTTCTTATCATTATTGGAATAATAATATTTTTGATAAAGAAAAAACATGGCTAAATTTATGATTTTTTACCAATAACAAATAATGTTCCAAATTCTCTTTTCCATTTTGATTTATTTTTTTGATCTAATACATGTTTTGTTTTTGTTTTAAATCCAATGTCATTAAACATCTTTTTCCATTCCATTTCAGAACGAAGATCCATTGGAACTGCCATGTCTTTAATCCACCTAATGGTTAGTGAATTATCTTTATAGAAATCAGTTCCACAATAAAATACGCCACGCCTTTTTAATAATTTGTATATTTTCTTCAAAGCCGATTCCATTGGTACAGAATAATACAGTGATTCCATTGAAAAAATCACGTCAAACTTTTCAGTATAATTCCATGACTCCAAATCAGTTGTAATGTAAGATTCTTTATCTAAAATTTTCTTGATTTTTGCTTTTTCTATCATACTTTTGCTTTTGTCAATACCAATAGCCTTTCTACATTTAGATAACTGGGAAATTTTTCGAACAACCCAACCATTACCACAACCAATATCCAAAAATGTAAATGGTTTTTCAAAAGTTAATTTATCTAAAAACTTGTTTACTGTTGTTCCATGACCTTTTTCCATTTCTTCAGATCTGCCACTTTTTGCCCACCTGTCAAAAAGTTTAGAGGTCTTGTCATTCGTCATTATTTTTTATATCCATAAGCAGTGATTATAGAATTTATGTCATCTTCCGATTTTGCTTTTTTATAGTCTTTGAGTAAGTTTTCGTTTAATTCTAAGAATGTGTGACCCCAATTGAATTTTTCAAGTAAAATAGAACATAATTCTTCATCATCTAAGATGAATGCTGCTGCTGCTAACGCTTCAACTGTAGTTAATTTATTTAATTTCGAATAATTTACTGGGTTACCTGCTAGTAGTGGTGGTAATCTTCTTGGAATTCCAAAATATTTTTTTCCAAACATTTCTTTAGCGTGATTCCATGAACAATCTATGCCAGTGATTGAATGAACTTTGGTTTTTTCCTTGTTCAAAAGTGTGATTGTTGAAAAAGGATGAAGTAAAATTGTTTTAGATCTGGTCGACGACACTTTTTTTGCCAATCCAAATCTAACTAATTTTGCAGCAGTACATTTCTTAGGATCATCCTGATTAAACATCAAGACATTAATTTGCATAGTATATGTTGAAGTTTCGTCTATATTGCTTATTCTAAATTAACGTATGAAACTTTGTAATAAAATCTAGTTGGTTGGTCATCTTTTATTATCTCAATATTCCAATCTTTTATGTCAAGTTCTGTTCCAGTTGATTCTGGTAGGATGGAAAACTTTTCTAATCTGACATCAGTGCCGCTATATCTAATCTTATAATTATTTTCGTCAATTGAAACAGTTTCATAAATTGCACCTGGTTTCCTTGTTGATTCAGTCACCAAACAAGAACTTTCTTGACCTATAATACATTGGCCACTTGATGTAGAAACTTGAATGTTAATATCTGCTTCTTGTCCTCTTGCAGTAGTAAATAATGAACCTTGCATTACACGTGGTAGAAGCTCTGAATCACTATCCATATCGTTTAATGTGATTAAAATTTCTGAATCAGAAATTCTATTGAATTTTTTGATTATTTTTTTAGGCGCAATTGGCTCTTCTAATTCAACTGGTTCTGTTTCAACTATTACAGATTCTTCAGTGACAAAAAATGTTGTTTCGGCGCTAACCCCTATTGATGATCCTGCAATGACTGTGTATTTTCCGAGAGACGCTTCATGAGAACTTAGTTCATACTCAAACGAAAAAGGATGCTCAGTTAATCCTAATTCAGGAACAATCTTTAGTTCATTCTCACCTACTGTGCAATCAATTACTGTACAATTATAGCCAGAAACATCAGGTGTTGTGATGAATACATCGATAACATCAGAATAGAGTGAATTCTGAATTTGTCCTGAAATTTGAACTGTTTCTCCTGGGTAAAACTCGGTTTTATCAGTGGTTACAATTATCTCAGGATCTGTATCAATAAGACTGGCACCATCAATTATTCTAACCGTATTCTCAGCATCATATCCCATGTATGTTGCTTTTACAGAATATATTCCAGATTCAAAAACTGTGGTAGGTAAATCGAAGTATGTAGCAAAATTACCTTCTTCATCAGGAAGGATTGAAGCAGAGACATCTTTGAGGCGCTTTGTTTGCTCAGCGAACACAGCATCTCCAGTTGTAGTTACAAAATTATTATTATTCACAACTAAAGTCATAGTCTTTGCATATGGAATTGTAATTTTTACAAATTGTGGTGTAATTTGGTTTGGTTGTAATTTTTGCTGTTCAATAGAGTATTTAGAATCTGATGTTGGATCTGACAATATTACATTACCTTTTACAACTAACAAATCACCAGTGACAAAATCATTTTCACTAGTACATTCAGTTGATTTTAATTCATCGCTTATACTACCCAAAACAACACTGCATGTTTCAAAAGTGAGAGGATCTCCTTCCACAACTAATTCTTCCTCAACAGGTGAAGTGATAACAAGATCATATGTTGTTGCAATTTTACCGTCTTGATAAGTCGAAGCTTGAATTGCATAAGTGTCATAACTAAATAGAACAGAACTCAAGTTAGTACTAATTCTAAAGTTTCCTAATTGATCTGGATATGCTTTTAATTTAACGGGAAAATATACTTGTTTTCCTGAATCATCAAAACCTGATGTAGAAATAGCATCACCACTAGAATCTATAAAAATAATTTCCACATAGTTAAGAGTTGGATCTCTGGTGTTTGGAACAAAATTTGTGACTTGGCCAGATATTGAAATTGGCTCGTTTAAGTCATAAGATGGTTTATCTAAACTTAGTATGATTTCTGATATTGATTCTGCAGATTGAGTTTGACTCATTGCAGGTAATACAGTACCACCAATAAGTAAGACTCCAATTAATCCAAATATTAGATGATTTTTCATTTGCATCCTATCAATATTTTCCCAAAATTACTAATAATAGAATCAAATGGAGAAAAAGTTGATCTGTTTGTCAAAGTCATATATGTCATGCCCATCAGTTAATAGAATTACGCCTGATGATGTTTAAAGACAACGTAGAATTTATCTAATTTTCAGTTTTTTGACCATCACATTTTGGACATTTGTTATTGATGACTTTTTCGCCACATTTTACGCACAACCCTTCACCTACAGATTTGGCAATCATTTTTTTTCTACGACCAACAATAACTCTAATTCCCATGTAAACTGTTATAGAAATAATTATTGCATAAATTGGCTGAAGTCCTACTCCAATCAGCCCAATGAGAAAAAATAAAATTCCAGTAATAAGAAGTAGTTCTCGTCTTTCGAAACCCAATTTATAATGAATTCAATTAAATTGATTAAAAAGTTATGCCAAGACTCAGAGCCAATAAGATTACTTCATACTAAAGTCATCACTCTAACTCTTCTTCATTGTCTGGCAACTATCGATAAGTATGCGGATATTAAAATTAAATGGGATCGGCGAGATTTGAACGCGCGACCTCTGCGTCCCAAACGCAGAATCATACCAAGCTAGACCACGATCCCAGAAACCAATAATTGGAGCCCAATTTAAGCTACACAAATGAATTTTAAATAAGGTGAAAAAATATTCCGTATGGAAAATGATGATTATATTAAAGCCGGTAAAATTGCTGGAGAAGTAAGGGAGAATACAAGACGTAAAGATTGGGTAGGAAAGACGGTTTTTGAAATATGTGAACATGTTGAAAATGAGATTAGAAAACGTGGTGCGAAGTGTGCTTTTCCTGTAAACACAAGTATCAATGAAGTTGCTGCACATTATACTGCAGAACCAAATGATCAGTTAACGATAAAGGATGATGATTTGGTGAAAATTGATCTTGGTGCACAGATCAATGGTTATATTGCTGATACTGCAGTAACCGTTTGTTATAATCCAGAATTTGATAGTCTTGTTCAAGCTGCAGAATTATCGTTAAACAATGCAATGTCAATGATAAAAGTTGGTGTAAAATCCAGTGATGTTGGTAGAACCATAGAAAAAACAATAAAACAGATGGGCTTTTTACCTATTGCAAATCTTAGTGGCCATTCCCTAGATCAATACACTATACATGCTGGCAAATCCGTTCCTAACATTTGGTCAATTGGTTCTTTTACGTTTAATGGGGATCAGGCATTTGCGTGTGAACCATTTGTGACGACCGGAGAAGGACTTGGGTTTGTTCATGAAGGAAAAATAAAGAATATTTTTGCACTTTCGTCTAGAAAAAAAATAAAAAATAAAGAAGCCGATAAAATGCTTGATTTTATCTGGCAAAATTTTAATCTACTACCATTTGCCTTGAGATGGTTAACCGAAAAATGGGAAGAAAAAGAAGCTAGGGACTTGTTAGATGTTTTAGTTAAAAAAAAGGCAGTACATGCGTATCCTGTCCTTGTAGAGGGTAATGGTCAGAGAGTAACACAAGCAGAGCACACATTCATTCCAAACGAAACTGGCGTCACAATAACAACTATTCAATAGTCTCGCCAAAAATCATGGTTACTATCAAATCACCATCACATTCACTACATTTTCCAATATTTTGAAAAACAGAATCATTTGATTCAAATTTTCTCTTTGCCATATTTTTACACAACTTGCATTCCAAGCAAGTATAACACCTAGTAATTTTTCTTTCTGCTTCTTTCATTGTAAAATACCCAAAGTATTACCAACACCTATAACCATTACAGTCTGACCAGATTTTGAATTCTCCTTAATCATATCATAGATCTGATTTCTAACAGACTGGGCCTGCTTTGCTATATCTTCTGACATCAGAGTAATTGCTTCTTTTATCGTTTGTTTTATTACAATTGCTAATATAGGAATGTTATTCGTAGTTGCAACTTCTTCTATCTTAAATCTCTCAGTTCCTATCCCACCAATTGCTGCACCAAAACCTTTTGCAATAGTTGCAGAATCCTCTCCCTCAAGTTTTAATGATGCATCAACCATTATGATTAAGTCGGGTTTTTTCTGTGGGATAATATTCTCAACAGCTTCTCCTGGCCTTCCAACTGTAGCGTTTGGACCTTCAGCCTTAACTAATAGTAGTTCCCTTCCTTCAAATTTAGATTCCGACCAAACAGTTTCAAATGCAGCTTTTTGTTTAGAGGTGTTCAGCATCATTTCTCCTACCACCATTGGGCCTATACCATCACCAATTGGTTGTCCATTTTTTAACGATTCTACTGCATCTTTTAATGCGTTAGCTTCTTCCATGATGAATGGAATCATCATTTGTAATGGTAAAATAAGTGGAAAGTTTTTTTGTTTTTTTGCGGTAAGATAGAGATGTCTTGTGACCTTATGAAATAATTGTAGCGATGTGACAATCTCTAAGAGATTATGAACTTTAGATATCTCAAAAGCAGAAATTTCATTAAACATTGATTTAACTTGTAACCTGGTAAAATCTTCTCTTGAATGAACTAAGTGATTTATTTTTGGTATAATTCCATTAGGATCAAGATCAATAGGCATTACTGTAAAGTATTCTAAAAAGCTGTCAATCTTTTTTACAGGATTATCTTTTGGCTCTAAATTATTTTTGATGTAATCAATTAATTTTTGTCTTGAATTATTTTTGAATTTCTCTAACTGTGAAATATCTTTTTTGATTTCGTTTGATGAGATTAATAATTGAATTCGTTGACCATAAAAAACAAAAATGATTATTGGAATAATCCAGATCAGCATCATAATTGGGTTAGATTCATCACCCATACCAAAAAATTCATCCAAATCAAAATTTGTGAAATCCAATAATCAGAACAATAATTTTCTAAATTAAAGCATTCGTATCTTTTTGAATCACTTTTCAGGCATTCAGCCTTGCCTATTGATGAGTATTTTTATTAATGAATTATTTTGAGACATCACATGCCTCAAACCAAACCTATTGTTAGTATTGAAAACGTTGTAGCCTCAGCGACAGTTAATCAGAAAATGGATTTAAATGAAATCACAAAAAAATTTCCAGATGTTGAATATCATCCTGAACAGTTTCCTGGACTAGTGTTCAGAATACGCAGTCCTAAAACAGCTACATTGATTTTTAGTTCTGGAAAGATGGTATGTACTGGTGCAAAATCAGAATCTATGTCAAGAACTGCTGTGAAAACTGTTGTTGATAAATTACGCAAAGGTAATGTAAAAGTAAAAGAAAATGCAGTTGTAACAATACAAAATA
Source organism: uncultured Candidatus Nitrosopelagicus sp. (assembly GCA_964539205.1). GTDB lineage: Archaea > Thermoproteota > Nitrososphaeria > Nitrososphaerales > Nitrosopumilaceae > Nitrosopelagicus. Next base: position 1,234 of record CAZIHG010000017.1, on the reverse strand, counting down.
TTGTTGCATCAATCAATCTTGGTGGCAGAATTCATTTAGAACAGGCTGCTCGTACATTACCTAGAAGCATGTATGAACCGGAACAATTTCCTGGTTTAATTCATAGAATGCTTGACCCAAAGACGGTTATTCTGTTATTCTCATCCGGAAAATTAGTTTGCACAGGTGCAAAAAAAGAACCAGATGTTTATCGTTCAGTTAATAATCTACATTCGTTATTAGAAGAAAAAAAACTAATGATGTATGAGTAATCAGTTACTTGATTTTTGTCCCTGGTGGTACAGAACTATCAACTGACAACCAGAATGGTTTATCATTAAGATCTGCTGCTAACAACATTGCATTTGATTCTATACCCGCCATTTTTTTTGGTTCAAGATTAGTTACTACAACCACTAATCGATCAACTAATTCTTCGGGTTCATAGAAATTTGCACCACCAATTATTACATCACGTTTCTCATCACCTAAAGAAATTATCCCTTTAATAATACGAGTTTTACCAGGAATTTTTTCAGTGGATTCAATTCTAGCAATTCTTAGATCCAGTTTTAAGAAATCATCGTATGATATTTCGTCCATAATTATGTTCTAAAATTCGATTTAAAATAAATTCCTAAACTAAGACTAATATTTTCCATTTGATGAGATTTTTTGTGGCTGAAATCAAGACATCCGTTATGATTAATTCAAATGTAGATAAAATTTGGGAAGTGATTTCCGATATTGACAATGAACCAAAATTTTGGAAGGGAACGAAATCTGTTAGAAATATTTCAAAAGAGGGAAATACTATAACACGAGAGATTACAATAGCCTTTAAGGACAAAAAATGTATGCAGAATGTCACATTAATTCCCAAAAATAGAATTGAGGCTATATTTACTGATGGTATAATTCAAGGTCACAAAATTGTTACTATAGAACAAATAAATGACTCGTGTAAATTGGAAGCCATTTGGGACATAAAACTTTCAGGAATGATGGGTATGTTTACTGGAATGATAAAAAAACATATTCAAAGTGGAACTGAACAAGCTTTGGAATCAATAAAAAAAGAAGTGGAAAACTAGATGGATGATATTGCACTTGATATTTTTAATTATGTTTTCACGGCAATATTATTTGGAGTGTTCCTAGCATGGGTGGCTCTTATCTCATCAATGTACAAATCTTTTACAAAAACTCCTTATCTGGATAAATTTGAGAATTTATCTGATCAAAATCCTAAAGT
>CAZIHG010000016.1:0-15564 GCA_964539205.1 uncultured Candidatus Nitrosopelagicus sp. | reverse complement strand
ACCTTTTCCAGTCAAACCTTCAATTTCTTTTGTTGCAAATGCAGAAAGCCAAGAAACAGAAGACTTGTAAGCAGTTGTATATGAAACGACTTCTTCAGATTGACCAGTAGGTTCTGGGGCAACTTTACCAACATCCATGTGCCCTTTAATAATTTTATTTCCATCATAAACTAAAACTTGCATTCTAAATTTATCCTCAGTTCCAACACGAACTTCTTCTTGAACCCACATTGCCATGTCAAAATCTGAACACTGGAAATAATCAACATGACATATGTTAAAACTAAAATAGTCACCGACTTTGAGACCTTCACCAACATACCAAGATCCATCAATGTTTACACCACCTGCTTGAATTCCACCTGAATTAATTTGAGCAAATGAATCTTGAGAAGCTAAAGGAATTAAGAATAAAAATGAAAAAACAGGAATTATTAGTTTAATATTCACAAAATTCAAATCCAATTTTAGTAAGATAAATGTTTCATAGAATCATCTAGATACAAAGAAAATAAAAAAAGAGAAAATAGTATTATTTTCTTATAGTTGTGAAACTGCTTCCTTGCAGACGTCAGTATTACATTTACAGTCATGACTACATATGCAATGACCTTGCATCGCACAATCACATGAATAATCTGGATCGCCGGAATCTGCTTCGCAACCACATGCTTGATCTGTCATGAAATGGATAAAAAAAACATCGTTTTAAAAGTTTAGAATAATTATCAACGCCGTTATCTCATTCATGAGTAGATTTTAGAAGAATTTGTGAAACATCAGTTAGTGATTGTATATCGGCTTCAAATGTTGAATTATCATATTCTAAGTCAAAACCAGTTTTCAGAATATGGATCATTTCAGGATATTCAGATAGTCTATCCTTAATTCTATAGAAATTATTCCTATTTAGATATCCAATGTAAAAATAACAATCAGTGTACAATGATTTTTCAATAAAGCAGTTTATTTTATGAGCAATAATTTTTGAAATATCATTTTTCTCTACTAAATCAGAAAGTCCAATCGCAGATTTTGACATTCTCTCTAATAGTGATGGAGTAGATCTTTCTAAACCTGAGGAATCTAAAACAGTAGACAATGTTTCATTAATTTGATTGGATTTTAAATTTCTAAGTGTGTTAAGCATATGTGATGGACTAGGACGACATTTGTTTAATGAGAGTATTGCATCTGTTAAGAAATATCTTGCAGATTTGATCCAAGAGGATACAAACGGATCTGATGTGACTATTCCATTTTTCGCCTTTGTTAAACAGATTTGTGACTCAATAATGCTGTTTTTTGTAAATGCATTAAAGAGTAAATCTTGTTTTTTATGAATTTTTGCCAAAAACATTTGTAGTTCCCATTGCTCATCAGATAAAATCTGTGTATTTTGCAATTGGATTAAAACCTCAACTCTATTTTCAGTTAATGAACAATGATGAATTTTGAAGAATTGATTGTCTTTTTCTACTATCGAACAATTTTCATCCATATGATCAAAAATTATTATATCGTATACACAACAATCAAAGTTTGTTTCATCCATATGACAACCACCTAAACCCACTGGATGAGCAGTAGATGGTATAATTTTGAGAAATTCTTCCGATTCCACAAAAAAAATAGTGTGGTATTTTCTATAAAGTAACCAAATTACAAAGTTTTACAAAATAATAAATCTAAAACACTTGCTTTAAATTGTGAATCAGATAAATTTTTTCAGCTCCTATAGTGTAGTCCGGCCAAGCATACTGCCCTCTCAAGGCAGTGACTCGGGTTCAAATCCCGATGGGAGCATATTAATTCATGAATGAATCATTTAGACATTATGGAACTTAGAAAATTAAAACTGAAAGAACAATATAGATCAGATAGAGATGACATAATCTCAGAATTTCTTATTCCATGTTTGAGTAACTGTATACAGTATGATAGAACTGTAGAATTTGTCACACTCAGAGGTTTAACAACATTATCATTAGGATTCCACAACTCTACTCCTAATGCACGAATTCGAATAATTACCGGACATCAATTTTCTATAAGTGATCTAAACACGATGGTTAAGCTTTTTTCTAGAAATCAAAGTAGGTTAAATTTTAATCCAGAAATAATTAGAGATTTGAAATTAGAATTGATAAGAAGATTAGTAATGGATGGAAATTTGATGTTTAAGATTGCAATTCCTAGTTCAGAAGAAATAAATGGTTCATTTTCAGAGAAAATGGGGATTTTTCGTGATGCAAATGGTGACACAGTTGCATTTTCTGGTACATCTAGTATTATGCTTGCAAGACAAACCCATAATTTTGAATCAATTGATGTTTTTACATCATGGAATGATAAATCACGGATCGATACAAAAATAGATGATTTTGAAAAATTATGGACAAATCAAACTAATTCGGTAAAAGTTTTTGATTTTGATTATGCAGAAAAACATAATCTACTCAAATATTCATCAGAATGGGCTATCAATATGTGATAAATTTTAAAAGTTAAAGTCCACGACGTTTGAATCTTTATTATTCTCTGAAAAATTAATCTTTGAAATCTTGTAATAGATTACCTCACCTCTTCTTTCTATAACCGCAATAATTGGTTCTTTACCCATCTTTGTGATTTCTTCAATATTTTTTTGAATTCGAGAAATTTTTTCTTCTGTTCCTTCATTTAATCCGAAAATAAGATATTTAGCACCCTTTCTTCCAAAATGACCTTTTTCATAAACTAAAAAATCTGACCCAAACCCAAAACCACTCTTTACAATATATCCACGGTTCCTAAGATCACGATAAATTAAAAATTTTGTAAAAGTATCATTGTCATCTTTTTTATAAATTTGCATTAGATCATCAAAGGAAATATTTTTCTTTACCTTCAAGATTTTGAGTTTTTTTATGTATGAAAGATACAGAATTTCAAACGGTGCTAGAGTGAATTCCTTCTCATATTTTTCACCATATCCTTTTGAGAGTAATTCATTTTGCATTGATTCATTTGAAATTTTTACAGAATTTTTTACTAGATCACCAACTATTGACGATTCTATTTCAAAAGACATACTATAATATTGAGAATTTTTCTAATATAAGATTCTAGAGATTTTTAGCTAAAATTATCATAAAATAGTAATTAATTTACTAACCGTTAAAATAGGGTGATTAAATTTTGTCTGATATGCACGGTGCATGTTACAGAAAAAGTACTGGACAACCATATGCTAATACGAGGCATATCAAAGGTAAGCCACAAATAAAAATCGCAAAATTCAACAGTGGTAATAAAAAGGGAAAATTCGAGTATTGTGTTCAACTGTTGATTAATGAACAAGTCCAAATTAGGCATATGGCCATTGAATCTACCAGATTATCTGCAAACAAAACTCTTGAAAAAACCACTGGTGAAGTAGGATATTCATCTACACTTAGAATATATCCACATGTTAGATTAAGAGAAAATAAAATGATTGCTGCTGCTGGTGCAGATAGACTTTCAGATGGAATGAGAAGGGCATTTGGTAAAGCAAATAGTCTTGCTGCTAGAGTAAAAAGAGGTCAAGTTATAATGGAAATGAATGTTAAAGAAGAACATGTTGAAGCAGCAAAAAATGCATTAAAAAAAGCATGTGTAAAGTTACCTGGTACACCTACAATTAAGGTAATAAAATTAAAAAATTAAGACTAGAGACTATCAGAAAATAATTTTCTGTTACTTTTTATGAAATCAATAAATTCTCTGAATTCTACATTTGATGGATCTCGTTTTAAAATTCTTCGATGCTGATAGAAAAATGAGTTGTATAGTCTACCAATTAGTATACCGATGTACAATGAATCAGAATCTACATTTTCAAGACAGAAGATTAATTCTGCAATGTCATCGTTTTCATTTAAACTCTCATTAAGTTTTTCAATTAGGATCTCTTTAATTTTTTCATCCATGAAAACTAATAATCTAAAGTTGATTAAAAAGATGTTAAACGAACATTACGCTTTAATATACAATTTTAACCTCATTTAATGAGCAGTCGTAGTATAGTTTGGTTATTATTCTAGCTTGCCAAGTTAGTGACCCGGGTTCGAATCCCGGCGACTGCATGTTAATCTAGTTTTTTAAGTTTTTTTGCTATTATGACATCCACTTTATAGTTTAATTTTGTTCTGGGATTAATCTTTAAAGTCCAATTAATCGAATTTGGAATATTTGTTTTTTTAATTAACGAAAAACCAAATGATCTAATTTTTTTTCTTATATCATTTTCATATAGTGGAAAATTAACAGTGTTCTTTCCTCTAACATAATCATATGGATCTGATAAAACAACATAATTACTAGTCATTTGAGAAATTTTTTCTAGTATTTTTAATGGTTCAACAACTTCTAGCATGTTTAATGCTAAGACTAAATCAAACTTCTTTTTACCAAATGGATGATTTAATACATCAGCCACAAAATAATCTAAATTACTAAATGATTTAGATTTTGCATATAATGTTGCAAAAAAAGAAATGTCAATGCCAAAAATATTTTTGTGGTTTCTTCTAAGGGAGTTTGAAACTATTCCTACAGATGAACCAAATTCTACAACATTTTCACATGATGGTAAATCATTTAATTTAGATTTTAATAATGAATAAAAGGATGAATGACTACTAAGTTTGTAAATTTTAGACCAATGTTCTTCTACCAATGAGTGATCAATAACAGAAATTTTACTCTTTGGTAAGGATTTTTTTAAAAACTCCTTCATTTTTGGTGTTCGTGATAAAGCATAGATCTTTCCCTGTAAGGAAAATCTATTTGCTAGGTAATCAGTAAAATCATTCACAATGATTGGAATTTTTTCTATAATTGGAAAAATCATATTACAATTATAACAGATTAGAAAACCTTCATCAATTTCATTTGATGATTGTAAAACATCTAATGCAATTTTTCTTCTACATTGAATACATCTTAGAAAGTTGAGATTTTTTTCATGCAATTATAATGATTATTAAGAGATCAATATCTGCTTTATCGAATAAGATAGCATTAAATTTGTTCTGAATCTGTTTTTGTTATGGTAGAGACTGAAGAATTTGCAGAGGCATTACTTGATCAGATTTCTGTTGAATTAAACGAGGAAAAAGAAATAGCTCAGTTATCAATCAAAATATCTGAAGACCCAAATTTTCCAAAAAACTTTACAGATATGGAAGATTTTTCAATACAACATTTTTCTGAAATGAAAGAACGTATAGAGGATTTTACGGGTCTGATTCCAGATTCTAACATAAGTATAGAATTTCCAGATCTGAAAAAGTTCAAATTACTAAAAGGAAAAAAGGTTTATGCAACAAACCAATCAGTAGATTTTGTCAATGATTTATTCTCTGCAGTTGCAGATGAAGATATTAAAAATATATCAGAATTAATACAAAAAGATACAGCAAAATTTCTGGTTTACTCAACTTATGCTAAATCATATATCTCTAAAATTTCAACTACATACGGTGATTATCTAAACTCTACTGTTTTTCTTAATAAATTCATTTTATCAAAATATCCACAGATAATTCTATACAAACAGGGTCCACCATTCGAAACAAAACTAGAGCAAGTTGATTCTGGGTATAGAGGTGCATTGAAAATGACATTATTAGAAGAACTAATTCATTCTACACAAACCAATTTGGAGAATGAAAACAAAAACGCAGCAGTAAATGTAAATTCACTTAATGAAGAATTAGCAAAAATTATTTTAGGCTTGGATAGTTCTGCTGCATCTCAACTTTATGATTACTTACAATTACAAACTGTTCCGGATGACTTTCCAATTGCAAAGAAAGCAAATTTATTTTTCATGCTTAATCCAGATAATTTTGTTGTGAATGTACTAGGACCAGATGTAATGACATATTCCAAAGTTGAAATTGATCCAAAAATTTCGGAAATAGTTCCAGAGCTATCAAACATTTATCAGAGATGGCTTTCACCAATACAAAACCATCATGCTGCTTTTTCAACAATGGAAGGAATCGCTGAATTTGTTGTTCAAAATGTTCTAAAGGATGATAATGATTTTCAAAACTATCTCACAACATTCATGGGTACTGATTTCTCATCATATAAAGTACGAAAAAATATGGGTAAAGATTTGACAGCAAGGGTGTTTGAGAAATTTGGGAAAACTGCATTCAAATTCTTAATTGAATCACCACCAGGTACAAGGGAACTCAAAGAACCTGAACTTTATCTAAAAAGAGATTTGTCAACAGGATCTAATAATAGATAATGAATGCTGAATCTGATCCACTTGTTTCCGAATGGAAATCATATGCGACAAATCCTAAACTAAATTTAATTGAGAAGTGTCTGAAACTTGCACAAATCCTTGAATATCCTACTCTTGATATAGAAAAAGAGGTTCAGAAAATAATCAACCTTGGTGTTTTATTACAAAATTCAATTGTAGAATCAAAAAATCAGACATACAAGATTTCTCTACTTAATGAATTCCTATTCCAGAAATGTGGATTTAGGGGTGATATGGAAGACTACTATAATCCAAAAAATAATTTTTTGAATCATGTTATTGAGAAAAAAATAGGAATTCCGATAACCTTAGCAATACTTTATTCAGAAATAGGAAAGAATGTTGGGTTAAACCTAAGAATAATTGGATTTCCAAGCCATGTTGTTGTTGAAGGTGGTGAAGAATTGATGTTAGATCCTTTTAACAGCGGTAAACGATTATCTGAAGAAGATCTACAAGAGATTTTGTTTCAAAATTATGGAGAAAATGTTCAATTAATTCCAGAATATTTGAATGAGATTACAACGGAACAGATTTTAATTAGAATTTTAAGAAACCTAAAATCTTCTTATAATCAATCATATGCATATGAAAAATCTATGAGATGTAATATGATGATACTTGCAATTAGACCTGATTCTCCTGATGAGATACGTGATATTGGTCTTTTAGAAGAAAGAAAGATGAATTATAAAAAATCAATAGAATATTTAGATAGATATCTGAAATTAGATCCTAATGCAGAAGATGCAGATTTTGTTTTAGAACTGATAAAAAAGATGAGAGAAAGTAAAACTAATTATCAATGATTGATGAAACGTCTTGACCTTGTTTAATCATTTTAATTTCATGACGTGCTAATTTATTCCTTAATGCATGCTTGATTACATCAATTTCATTTCGTAATGTTGCAATTTCATCTTCTAATTTTTCAATCCTATCATATACGGTCTCTTGTTTTTCTGTAACCATTATTCATGATGTAAAAAAATCCATTAAAAAGGTATGGTTCTATTTTGAGGCTATTTCTTATAATTCAAATTCTTGATTGCAAGATGGACATTTTCCTCGCTCTTTGGCAATTTGGCCAATGATAAAGATTCTTCCAATAGTCTTGCATAATGGACACATTCCTGTTGTGACATTTTTTGGACCAGTTTTGGTAATTTTTTGAGTTTTTCGTCTTCCCATTGTAATCTAGTTACTGTGTATTTTTAATCAATAAAAATCTGGCGCGGGGAGAGGGATTTGAACCCCCGAGTTCTTGCGAACATGGAATTAGCAATCCCACGCCCTACCAGGCTAGGCGACCCCCGCATAGTTAAGACTAAAATTAATCTGTAAATAAGTCAAACCCAATTTAATATTATTTCGAATATTTAGAAATCCGACAAATTATTTTGATAATTTAAAGAAAAGTACAAATGAGATTATGAAAAAAAGCCGATGTTTTAAAAATTCAAATTTGTGATTTTGAAAAACAGCGATTTTTTTAATCACAAATGGAATGATTGCGACAATTAAATTTAGAATCGTCAATTTCTGCATTTAATAAATTTACATTTTCGAGATTCGCCTTATTAAAATCAGAATCTTTAATGATGGAATTACTCATATTTGCATTTTTTAGATTAGCATTCCAAAAAAGTGCACCACTTATTGTAGAATTTGAAAAATTTGCATCTTCTAAATTCGCTCGATTAAAACTCGCACCAAAAAGAAGTGCATTTTCAAAATTTACTCCTTTGAGAGTTGTATCCTTGAAATTAACATAGCTTAAATCCCTTCCAGAAAAATCTACACCAGTTAAATCAGTATTTCTAAAATCTTTTCTCATTAAATTTTGAACATTTGAAAAATCGGCATGAGATAGATCAGAGCCCATAAACATCATGTTAATAGAATGATCAGAAAATTTAATGCCTGAAAGATTAGATTCAAAAGATGTTGCGTAAAAAAGTGACACGTCAGATAAATCAATTCCAGATAAATCTACGCCTGAAAGATTAACATTGCTTAAATTTAATCCAGATAAATCTACGTCTGAAAGATTGGCACCTGCAAGATTAGCTCCACGAAGTTTTGTTCCACTCAAATCCTTTCCAGATAAATCAGCTCCAGATAAGTTTGACACTATTAAATTTAATCCAGATAAATCTACGCCTGAAAGATTGGTGCCTACAAGATTAACTCCAAGAAGTTTTGTTCCACTCAAATCCTTTCCAGATAAATCTGTGTTTGAGAGATTAACATAGCTTAAATCTAATCCAGATAAATCTACTCCTGAAAGAGTAGCACCTGCAAGATTAGCGCCTGAAAGTTTTGTTCCACTCAAATCCTTTTCAGATAAATCTATTCCTGAAAGGTCACTACACATTAGATCTTTGCCTTTTAATTCTTCATATGAAATAATCTTTTCATAAATTTTTGAAGAGCAGAGTTCAAAAGAATCCAAAGTTTCTCCACTATTTGAAATAAAATCTCCTCTAATTTTTTTGCCATCAAGAATTAACTGTAAATTTAAAAAGCCAAAATCAAGATTGTTCTGAAACAAACTCCAATCAGATTTATTTAAAAAAGGTTCATGAGAGAAACCACCAGTACCCACAGTCGCATATACTTGCCCATTAGGATCAAGTACGCTATCAAATTTCAACGAAGCAGTTCTTTCATAAATATGATTATGTCCTTGTAAAACTAAATCAACACCAAATTTATCAAAAAGTGGCTGTACCATTTTTCTGAATTCAAGCTGGGGTGAATTTTTTCCATCAGTGTAAATTGGTCTGTGAAAAAATACTATTACCCAATCAATATCAGGATTATCAGAGGAATGCTTCAGACTTTTTTCTAAAAATTTTATCTGTTCAGATTGTGGCAGATAAGATCCTTCTGTACTTAAACTAATAAAAAGAGTATTTTCAAATTTTTGAGTATAAAAATCAGAAGTGATATGATACATTTCTAACCAAGCATGAGAAGGGAATCCACGATCTAATTCATGGTTTCCTATTGCTGGTAAGACTCGAGAGCCGGCAAATAATTCGTTAGTTGAATACATCCAAGGACCAGGCTCATAATGATTTATGTCACCAGGAATTAGAATTAGTTCTGGACTGTGAGAAACAATATTCCTAATAGTATTTTCAGTTTCTTTTGAAACTCCAAAATCTCCTGCAACTGCAAAATTAGAGTGTGGGATGATTTTTTTTGATAAATTTGAACTATTAGAATCACTATTCAATGCATCATGATCCAAATAAGAGGTAATGTGAGTGGTAGTGATAAAATTTTTCTCAATCAAATATTCCAGCATTTGAAAAAATGCTATATCGGATATTTTATTTTCTGACCACCATTTAACGACATTTTTGACCCATGAAGGAACTTTGCAATTATCTAAAGGAGAAAATTTTGTATTGGTACAATTAACAATATTTCTATCAACTACAAAATTAGAAGATGTTAAAATTTTACGTTCTGCCAGTGTTTCAACAGAATCACCAAAGTCTGAATCATTTAATTCATTTATTGACCACAGTTTAATCCGTTCTTTAAAATGTGTTAATGCAGGGAATTCTCTATACTCTAAGGTTATTGTAAATGATTCTTCAGAAATATTTCCAGATGAATCAATGCTGGTACAAACAACAGTTGTTGTACCAAATTGGAATAAAGAATCAGAGGGCGGAGAGCATGAAGCAGCTGAGTATTGATCAACATCATCATAAACAGATGCATAAAATTGCACTACGGAACCATCTGGATTATTTACAACTCTTGTAATATTTGGAGGGATTGATATTTCAGGTGGAGTTACATCGTTGTTAGATTCAATCTGTTTTTGAATTGAAATTGGAATGATGAAAGAATCAACTAATAAATCTCTATCAATAGGATTATTCCACAATTCTAAAGAGACAACATAATCTCCATAACTAGGTATAGTCCAAGTTGAGATTGTTGGTTCAATAGATTGATCTGGATTTAAAATTCCTGTAAACCAAGATTCATGTTCAATTTCTCCTTGATCATTTTTAGCTATCATGGCAAAAACAAAAGTCAATTCAGTGGATTCAAGATTTTTTATTAAAGCAGAAAAATGAACTTTTTTTCCAACAATTCCAGAATTTATTTCATTTCCAAAACCATCAATCATTTGTTGGTTTTGAAAAAGTATGCTTTTTGATTTAATATCAAACTCAGTTTGATCAATAATTTCAATTTCTTCAGCATAAGATTCAGAGTAAAAACCAATGAAAAAAACAAATATTAAACTTGAGAGTAAAATGGAATGATTTAACCTCATAATAAAAAAAAATCGTGTTTTTTTATTTAAGGTATGCTAAAACGCTATTCGTCTTCAAATCTGACATAATCTTGAGTTATGTCTTGTAATGGTGTTCTTTTTCCTCCAACTACTTTAAGGTCTACACGAATTTTACCATCAGTAATATTCACTATGTTATAGCTATTTTCAAAAAATCCACGTACTCTTTTGGAAGATGTTGTTCCTGCATTGGCAATTAACAAGTTGTTGAAATCCCACATCCATGGACGATGTTTATGTCCACATAAAACAAGATTTACTTTAGAATTCAAAGTTGCCCGTAACACATCACCTGCATCAATAACGGTTAATGTATCAGAGCCAGTGTCAGGTATGCCGATAAGATGATGATGCATTGCAAGTATCGTTGTTTTGTGTTCGTATTTTTTCATTGTACGTTCTAACCACAATGTTTGTCTGTATCCAACCTCACCTTCATCCCGATCAGGTCTCGCAGTGCCAACTGTAACTACAACAACATCATTATCCAACTCGTTAATTGTTTGAAATGGAAAATATTTCTTAAAGTGTAGATAGCCAGTGTTTCTATAATCGTGATTGCCACTAATTGCTATAATTTTATCAACGTTAATCTTAGAAATTAGTTCTTTACATTGTTCATATTCTTCCTTTAGACCTTCATTTGTAAGATCGCCAGTAATTATCACTGCGTCAGGAGATAGTGTGTTGACTTCATCAATTACCTTCGTAAATACATCTTCACGAAACTGTGCACCGAAATGTATGTCAGAAAGTTGTACAATTTCCATCAATCTGTGTCGTTTTGTTCTTGATTTAAAATTTTACAATATAGAAATTTTATCATAATTTCCATCAAGGAATAAATAATTGAAAATGATATTTTCGTTATGTCAAAAAAAGCAGTAATTATGAAAGGTGATGGAATTGGACCTGAAGTTGTTGATTCCATGATAAATATCCTAAACGAATGTAATCTTCAATCAGAGTTAATTCACTGTGATGCAGGCTCTGAGCAGTGGGAACAAAATGGTTCCAAGGACCCAACATACATTCCAGAATCTACCATGAAAAATCTAGAGGATGCTGATGCCTGCTTTAAAGGTCCAACTACTACTATACCAAAACCAGGTGCACCAAGAAGTGTGGCAGTTAGTCTCAGACAAAAATTTGAATTATTTGCAAACATAAGACCAATCAAGACTTTCAAACGACTAACTCCAGATCTAGATCTTGATTTTGTCTGTTTTAGAGAAGCAACTGAAGGACTTTACAGTTGTATTGAAGTAGAGTTAAGTGACGATGCTGCTATAGCAATTCGTCAAATAACAAGAAAAGGGTGTAGACGATTTATGTCATCAGCAATGAATTGGGCAAAGCAGTATGATATGAATAAAATTGTTGCAATAACTAAAAGAAATATTCTCAAAAAAACAGATGGTTTATTTTTTGATGAGATTCAAAAAGCGATAAAAAATAATCCACAAATGCAACTTGAGGAAATTTACATTGATAACATGGCACAGCAAATGGTAATAAATCCAAAACAGTTCAACAAGTCTGTTTTAGTTAGTACAAATTTGTTTATGGATATAATCTCCGAACTTGCATCAGGAATTGTTGGATCAATTGGTTTGGTCTATTCATCCAACATGGGTGAATCATATGCTATGTTTGAAGCAGCGCATGGTAGTGCTCCATCATTCAAAGGCCAAAATAAGGTTAATCCAACTGCAACTGTTCTTGCAGGTGCTTGGATGGCTGAATATCTTCGTGAGATGGACATAAAAAACGCTATTTTTGCAGCAACACATCAAGTTATCAATGATGGTAAATATGTCACATTTGATATTGGTGGTGATGCAACTACAACTCAGATGTCTGAGCAAATTGCAATTATTGCAAAAAATAGTCTTAGAAAATAATTAACTTGTGACTTGAACTAGTATTAGTTCCTCAAAAAATAATTTTTTACGCGCTAAAATTTCTGTTCTAAAGCCTTCCGAATTAACCATATCAATTAACTTCTGGTAATTCGATAATGAAGATGTTACAAAAATAAATTTCCCAGATTCATCTAAGCGTGATAGTGCTGATCTAATTATTTGAGATGGTATTTCAAAACCCTCTACACCTCCATCTGTCGCAATATCAATTATCTCATCTGTTGCTAAATATGGCAAATTGCATATGATTAAATCAAATTTCTTTGAAAATACATCAGCAGCATTACAGCAAATTCGATTTTTGATTGGGTCAAATTGCTGCATTAATGAATTAATGTTTATGTCAGTTCCGACAACCAGGCTGAAAGAATTTGAAAGAATTTTTGCTAAAAATCCAGAACCTGTTCCAATATCAAGTGCAGTGTCACCTTTCTCATTTTCTAAATAATCTGCTAAAAAAAATGTATCTTCAGCAGGTTGATATGGTTTAGATTTTGCTAATCTTTTTTGCAAGTTTGATAATTTCATTATTCTTCATATCCTCTAATCTCATTTCAGATTTTATCTTAATATCAAAATTATTCATTATGTTTTGTATAGTTTTTCTTCTATACGAAAATAACATGTTGACTGATTCAATTAGTTCTTTAGTGAGAATGTTATGTTGTTTTATTTGTAAGATAACTGAATTTACCTTTGGTTGTGGAAAAAAATTGGTGTTTTTTACCTTTTTGATGACTTTCATATCAAATCCATATTGTGATAAAACAGAGATTGCTTTCCTATCTTTCTTAGTAGCCAATAATTTCTCTGCAAAATCATCCTGAACCATTATTACCGCATTTGAGAATTTTTTTTGCATTAACCATTGTATGGCAATTCGACTTTTTGAGTAAGGTAGGTTTGATACAAAAATATCAAATTTTTCAGTATTTTTGAATCCATCCCCATTTTTAACTGTAAGATTTGTAATATTTGAGAATTTTTCTAGAGCCTCAGCATACAGTTTTTTATCAATCTCAATCGAGACAACATGCTTAGCATGTTTACATAAAAGTGGAGTCAAAATACCCTTTCCAGTACCAACTTCATAAATCAGATCATTTTCTGTGATTTTTGATATATTTACTATGAACTTCGCAATTGATGCTGATGTAAGAAAGTGTTGCCCATATTTTTTTCGTCTATTCATCTCTTGACAAACAATCTAAATTGTGTCTCTCCTGAAATCTCTTCTAAAATTCTTTTTGAAAGATGATTGACTGGTTCTTTCAAACCTGCACGTTCTTCCATATCTTGATAATTTAGAAATTTCTGTTTATTGATTTGTTCAATAATTAATTTTAGATAGGTTTTTCCAATACCTGGGATAAGTTCAAGAGAATGCTTTCGTGGTGTTAATGGCTGTGCATTGTTGACATAATCAACAAATCTTTGTTCATTATTTTTAACAATAGTTCTTACAACGTTTGTTAATTCGCTTTGTGCAGAACCACTAATTTGTTCATAATCAAGTTTACCTAGAACCGATTGAACCTTTGTTCTTCCTTCTTTACCAATGTAAATTTTTTCTCCTATATCAAATGTAGAATCTTCTACTCCCAAAATCTCTAGCAGTGTTAATCGTTCTTCACCTAATGCCGTAATAATGATTCCATCTCGACCTCTTACTGTTTTTGACTTACTCATTGAAGAAAAATCTAATACATATGCATATTCTTCGTATTTTCTTGATTGGGTATTTACCCTTTCCAAAACTATCACCAAATAATTAGGAATTATCCTTGATGATTTTTAGTATTTTTTCTAACGTTTCTGATAAAATTAGTTTCTTCCATCCAAATGTAAACGAACGTAGTTCAGACATTGTTTTTGGACAAATGTTAATTAATTCTACAGCTTCTTCTTCTGTAAGACCACAATCCTTTACTAACTCCTGTTTCATTTTTTTAGCAGTCTCAGCATCAAATTTTGCAAATTTTGATGCATAATCAAAAGTCCATCTCTGTATTTGATCCATTGTATCAGGTTCCTGACTTTGAAGTAATTCTTTGACTTCAGAGATAGATACTGCGTTTTTCTTTTTTACATTCTCCATATTTCACACTCCGTATGGTTTGAAATGATCTTATCTAGTGATTAAGGTTTTTGTTTTTTCACCTAATTTGACATCTAATGTGACTACTCTTCTACCAACATTCTTGATTATACCAACTTTTCCATGATAACGTCTATGTGGTAATGCTTTATGCTGTCTAGGATCAATTATCACCAAGGCTCTATCACCAACGTTGTATTCTGTAAGCAAAAAAGATACCCCACGTGGTGCATCCTTTGTCATTACAGATCTAGATTTATGCTTGAAGCCATGAGAACGACCAGATGTCTTTTTTGTAGCCATATCAGAAAAATTGACAGTTTGCCCTTATTTTAACACTTACTCAGAATCTACTGATTCTTTATCTAAAACATCACTTTCTACTTTTTCAGATGTTGTATCAGGTACAACAGTTTTATTTGGTTTAGGTACTACTTTTGTGGTTTTCTTTTTCTTTGTATCACCTTCTGGATCAATTACACCCTCTTCACCAAGTGCAAATATTACTTCTTGCTCAGGGTGATGTGGACTATCAACCATTCTTGCAATTCTTTTCTTTCCTGATTTTTTAAAGTAAATTCTATATGTGCTGGTATGTGCAACAACATTTCCACCAATTGGTTTAGTTGGATCACCGAAAAATTGGTCAGGAGAAGACATTACCTGGTTTGTCATTACAGAAGCAACATTGTATGTTTCGGCCAATCTAACTAACAAGTGAACAAACCTGTTGAGTTTTTGTTGACGTGTAGCAAGTGTTCCGCTTACAAGATAATCAGATCTTAATAATCCAACTGCGGAATCTGAAATTATAAGTTTAATATTATTTTCAGTAATCATCCTGCTGGCTTCTTCAAGTATCAGCATTTGATGTGAACTATTATATGCTCGTGCAACTATA
>CAZIHG010000015.1:0-7896 GCA_964539205.1 uncultured Candidatus Nitrosopelagicus sp. | reverse complement strand
ATGTTACCTTGGTCGACAAGAACTGCTTGTGTAGGAGAAACTGATACACATGCCATACACTAAATACAGTCATGTTCTCTGATTGCATCTGCTTTATCTGTAAAATCAAGTCGTTCTTCCTTTTCAGTTGTGCCTTCACCTTTCCAGTCAGTAGTATCATTTACTGCATCAATGCCTGAGATATCTTTGTCAGTTCTATACCACTGAAATATCTGCACAGGACATGCTTCAATGCATGCACCATCCGCAACACAAACATCCCAATCATTTGCTACCATAGTACCAGTGATTCCAAGTTTCACCATTTTTTCACCGTGTTTCTCGTAATCAGCTAGAACTTTTTCATCTTTTGATGCGTCCCAGTCATTTCCAGGTTCGCCAGCTTGAGATGGCCAAACCCAATGAAAATTACCAGATGGTCCGTCAATGATCTTACCAATTGGTTTTTTGCCTTCTTTACAAAAGTCTTCTAATATTGGCATAAACAAATCTTCTTTGAATATTATTTAAACCTAAACATAATTAGTTAAAACTAAACGATCTGTGACAAAAATTTCCAATGATATAACGCTGTTTTTCAATTTTTTTTTCCTTACGTTCATATCTTTTTGAAATATTACTAATTTATTGGATATTTTCAAATATAGCATTTACAATGGACCAAACATAGGAATTTATGCAAAAGTAAACAATGATTTTGTTTTTGTCCCTAATGGATTTACATTGGCAAAATCAAAAAAATTATCCGAATACCTTCAAACTGATGTAATTGTCACATCTATTGCGAATAGTAGTTTACTTGGAATATTAATGGTAGTCAACAATCATGGAATTCTATTGCCTAGAACATCTTCTGAGGAGGAAATTGAAAGGCTGAAAAAGAAAACTGATCTAAATGTTGAGGTCTTAGATGTCAAGCATAATGCATTAGGAAATATGATGAGTGTAAATGATACTGGTGGAATTGTATCACCTAGTCTACCAAAAGAAACACTAAACATAATTTCAGATGTATTAGATATTGAATTAATTCAGAAAAAAATTGCTGGATTTCATCAAGTTGGTGCTGTGATGGCAACATCATCTACAGGAGGAATTGTTCATCCAGAAACTGACGAAGAAGATATCAAAATTTTGAAAAATATTTTAGGTGTAAATATTGAACCCGCTACAATTAATGGCGGTCTGCCATTTTTATCATCAGGTATTTTAGCAAATAGTAAATCTATGGTTGTAGGTTCGTTGACTAATGGTACAGAAATTATGATTATAACAAGAGCATTCATTAAATAAGTTCAGAAAATAAAGATTAAATTTTTAATTGATTTTCTGATCTATCTAACATATTACGTAGAACCACCATTCCATCAGAGAATTCATTTGGTGCAATTATCACTACAAATTTTGAATCAACAGATTGTTCCATCTGTTTTTTTAATGATTTACCAGTGAGATCAATATCAATAGAAATTTCTTTATTACGAAGTGATGAAGCAATTTTAATTGCATGAGTTTTCATTTCTTCGTTAACATATAAAATAGAAATCCGTCCAAGTTTTTCTTTGAATCCAGAATTTTGATTTTCAAGAGCAAGAATAATTCTTTCTACTCCACCTGCAACACCTGTTGCACCAAAATCAGTTCGTCCAAATGCTATAGGTAAACTATCATATCTTCCCCCACCAACCAGAGCACCAATATCAAAAGTAGTATCGAATGCTTCAAAAACAACTCCCGAATAGTAGTCTAAGCCACGAACAATTCCCAAATTAATTCGAATATTTTCAATGCCACGATTTTTTAGCGAATCATAGATTTGTGTCATTTCATTCCAGCTATCTAAAGAATTAACATCAATCTTCTCTGCTATTTCTTTAGGTGAACCCCTAATTTGCGAAAATTCAATAATTTTTTTTAATTTATCACTTGGATAACCCTTTTTTTCATACTCGGAAATAATTTCTGTAGTAGATTTTTTTTGAATTTTATCTATTGCCCTTAACATATCAGAAATAATTTGAGGATCATCTTGTTCAAAAATTTTATTGATGTAAGACTGGACAAATTTTCTGTGTGATACATCAATAATAATATTCTGTAATCCAAGCTTTGAAAAAAATCTTGATGTTAGTTCAATTATTTCTGCATCATGCTCAAGGTTTGCATTACCAAAAATTTCAACATCCCATTGATGAAAGAATCTGTATCTTCCTTTCTGAGGTTCATCATATCTCCAAACACCACCAAATGCACAAATCTTTTTGGGAAGCTTCATAGATTTTTGAGAAACTGCATATCTAGTTAATCCAACTGTAAAGTCGAATCTTAACGCAATTTCTCTTTCTCCTTTATCTTTAAAAAAATAAACATCCTCTTTGATTGCTTCTCCCCCTTTTGCTTCTAATGTAACAAGTGACTCAATTGTAGAGGGTTCCATTAGTTCGAATCCAAATATCTCTGATACTTCGAGAAATTTTTCTCTAACAAATTCAATTTTTGAAATTTCAGACGTATCAAAATCTTTCATTCCTCTAGGAAGATCCATTCACTGAAAAAAATCGAATTAATGCATTTAGACTTTGCTATTAGAACTAATTAATAATGCAAGTTGTAAAAAAAGGAAATGAGTTATAAAGTTCTCGACCACGCTACTGATGCATTAATCGAGGTCACGGCATCATCACTAATTGAGGCATTTGAGGTGGCTGGATATTCTGTGGTAGATACAATTCTAGATAATTCGAAGATTGAGGAGAAAAAGGAGCGTAATATTGTTGTCAACGGAAAAGACCTGAATTATCTTCTCTATAATTGGCTTGAAGAGATAGTCTTTCTTCTCATTACAGAAGGATTTGCGATTAAAAAACTGAATATCACACTTGAGAGAAATGAAAAATATATAATTTCAGCCCAAATCTTTGGTGAGGATATCGATATCAAAAAGCATGGATTTAAGGTTGAAATTAAATCACCTACTTTTCATGAAATGGATATACAACAAGGAGAAGAAACCAAATTACGATATCTTTTAGATTTGTAATATGAATAAATAATCATTTTTCCAAGATTACTTATGGTAGATAATGAGTTGAATCGTATTAAAAAAAAGCAATTAGAAGATTTACTACAACATCAACACGAACAACGAATAATACAGGAAGAGCCAGTTCTGGAATTAGATTCTACAAATTTTGATGAGGTCAGATTGAAAAATAAACTATTGTTGGTTGATTTTTGGGCAGAATGGTGTGGGCCATGTAAAACCATGCATCCTATTTTTTCTAGAATGGCAAAAAAATATAATCATGTTAGATTTGCCAGAGTAAACGTAGACAAATCACAAGATTTAGCAATGAAATTTAATGTTCAATCAATTCCAACATTTATCATGTTCAAAAAAGGAGAAATTGGGCAACAAATGATTGGGGCTGTTGGTGAACCTGGAATACATATGATTTGTAAGAAATTTCTTTCTGACTAATAACCATAAACAGGATTTATCTTTCTCTGAATCTCAAGTATTTCATGCAATACCTGTAACTCTTCAGAATTGAGTTTGTGTGAATACTTTTTTAACAAATTTTTTGCTTCGTCCGGTGTTGGAAGTGTATAAAAAACATCTTCTTCAAATATTTGTCTTCCAATTGTCACATTTTGTACAGAACATGCAACTTCTTCATTAGTCCTAACAACATTGACAGTTTTGCCTTCATTTTCAAGAGAGTGTATAGTACCAATCTTTTTGCCTGTTTTATTCATAAAAGTAATCTTTTGACGTAATTTTCCAACGTCAACTCTAATTCCAAAAACTGCAGGATTGCTATTTCTAAATGCATAACCTTTTAGGAATGTAAACTTAGAAAGTGGAGTAAATTCATTAAATATTGAATTTTCAAGATCAGCACTATCTTCTTCTACCCATAAGGAATAATTATCAATTAGACTGTAGATTACTTTATCTTCAAATATTCTGATATGACTTTCTTCTGATTCTGTTTGAGCGTCTGGAAAAACTTTGACATTAAATGCTAGTACAACACCAAGATGTCTATCTTTTTCTTTTATTGCTTTAGCCTCCATTATATCTCTACGAGTTACTGGACCGATATCAGCTTTTGAGATTGGAATTTGTTGTCTTCTTAGCATTTCAGTAATGGCTTCAAGTGAACCAATAGTATCACATTTTACTATGAGACCACTTGTCTCTGTATCTATAAACACTGATTTCATTTCAGATTCTAATGATTTTTTCAAATCTTTTGCTAGATCCAAATCTGATGAAGCATAAACCGTGCTTCCGGGTAAAACACCATCAAGTTCTGATGATGCAATTTTGATACCTGCTGCTGCATGAACTTCATTAATTGGTTTAAATTTATCACGGGGATCTCGCATTTCGTCTAATGGTTTAGGTAGTAACATTGATTTGGGTTTTGTAATTATGACAGAATCTCTTTTTGCAAAAACTAAGTTATCATCTTTTGTCAAATGCCCATCTATTAAGATCATATTTGCAGTAGGACCAAGTCCGACCTCATCATTGACCTCTAAAACAATTCCACGTGTAGACTTTTGTTCTTGATCAAGTTTTTTCTGTAAAAATTGTTGAGTAAGACCAACTAGAACTGCAAGTAATTCTGGTATTCCAACGCCTGAACGTGCACTTATTGGCACAATTGATATTTCTTTTTTAAAATCTTGTACTCGATAAAAAGCCTCAGATTGATAACCAAGAATTGATAACGCACCTACAACATTATAGATTTGTTCATCAATTGCAGTTTGTACTGGAGTTATCTGTTTTTTTATTGCCTGTGAAATATATGGAATATCAGATTTCTGCCAACCAGATATCATATCAACTTTGTTTAGAGCAACTACAAATGGTACTTTTCGGCTTTCAAGAATTTTCAAACTCTCATTTGTTTGAGGCTGAAATCCTCTGTTAATGTCAACTACTAATATTGCAATATCAGCTGCTGAACCACCTCTTGCCCGTAGATTTGTAAAAACTTCATGTCCTGGTGTGTCAATTACAAGTAAACCTGGAATTTTTGTTTCTGCTTCTCCCAGTTTTTCATACAGGGCACCACAGATCTTTTGTATTGTTTCGTCAGGTAAGAAACTTGCACCAATATGTTGTGTGATGCCACCGGCTTCTCTACCCTGAACACCAGTTCCACGAATTTTATCTAAGATTGAGGTTTTTCCAGAATCAACATGACCTAACACGGCCACAATTGGTTGTCTTATGTGCAACTTTAATCACTAGAATACCACATTCACTTCCTTATCAAAACTTTCTGTTGAATCTGATGCGTGAATTATGTTTTCAGTAAAACCTAATCCAAAATCACCTCGTATAGAACCAGGTTCAGCTTCAAATGATTTTGTTGCGCCTATCATCTGTCTTGTTGTTGCAACAGCATTATTTCCTTCAATAACAGCGACTACAACTGGACCTGATGTAATGTATGATAATAATTCTTCAAAAAATGGTTTATCTTTATGTACGGAGTAAAACTCAGACGCTAGTTCTTTCGTAAAGGTAAACATTTTTAATTTCTGTATAACAAAACCTCTTCGTTCGAATCTAGCAATAATTTCTCCAACAAGTTGTCTTCTTACTCCATCCGGTTTTACAATAAATAATGTTTGTTCAGACAATTTACTTCTTGACTTTGATTCCGCCTTTAACATATTTTTTAGTCCATTTTAGCTTTCTTGGATCTCTTTTTAGGCCCATCATATTCTTTTTACATTTTGATGAACAGAACCATAATACCGTGCCATTGTTTAATGCAAGCATTGTGCCAGTTCCTTTTGCAACTGGTCTATCACAAAAATTGCATGATTTTACTAAAAGACTCAGTACGATCACCTATGAATTTTTTTGGCTTCACGTTCTGTTTCTCGTAATATGATAATCTCTGACATTCTTACAGAGCCTTTTACATTTCTTGTAAGAACACGTCCTTTGTCTTTACCTTCTAAAACTTTAACTCTAACTTGTATAACTTCTCCAGCTATACCAGTTCTGCCAACTATTTGTATAACTTCAGAAGGAATTAATTCACTGTCTTGTGGTTGCTGACTCATTGTTCAGTATTACCACCTTTGACTTTAGCCATTGATGCAACTACTTCATCTATGATATGTTGTGCATCACCAGCATCTAATATTGCAGCAGCGGCTGATGTGACGTCAATTCCAAGTGATTTACCCAAATCTTGTTTATTAGGAACGAAAGCATATGCAGCATTTTGTTCTTCACAGATTAATGGAAGATGAGCAACAACTTCAGGTGGTTCAACATCTTCTGCTATCACAATTAGTTTACTAATTCCTCTTTCAATAGCCTTTGTTGCTTCATTGGTACCTTTTCTTACCTTACCGGTCTGAGATGCAACTCTTACAGCCTCTAATATAGGACTAACAAGATCTTCTGGTGTTTCAAACTTTACGTAATATGCTTTAGCCATTATGAGCATGCTCCAAAATGGTCTTAAATATGTTATCAGGAGAGAATTGATTTAATTTTTTCAACAAAATCAGAGATTAACGAATCAAGATTTTGCGGAGAGTTTGATTCTCCATAAATTCTGATTATTGGTTCAGTTCCACTTGGTCTAATCATAACCCAATTGTCATTATCAACTTGGATTTTAATCCCATCTGTAGTATCAGAATCTGGAAATTCTTTCAAAAGTTGGTCAATGACAGTTTTTGATTCCGTTTTAGAACATTCAATCTTTGTTTTAGTAGTAAAACTAGGTGGAAGTTTTCCAGTATTTTCACTCAAATTTGACTCTGATTTGGACAATAAATCAAGCATTAGTGCCATGGTCATAGCTCCATCTCTCACATGATTATGTTTGCCGAACATAAATCCACCATTCTCTTCATATCCAACAAGTGCATTAGCAGTAACCATTTTTCTTGAGACCTCAACACTCCCCACTTTTGTTCTTATTACTTGCGAATCATTTTCCTCAACAATTGTTTCGATGGTGTTTCCAGAATTTATACAAGTCACTACTTTAGAATTCGGATATTGTTTTAGCAGATAATCACAAAGTAAAAGAGCAGAAATATCACCAGTTAGAATTTTTCCGCTTTCATCACAGAAAATACTTCTATCACCATCACCATCAAATGCTATACCAAAATCTGAATTTGTCTCAACTACTAATTTTGATAATTCGTCAAGATTCTGTGGAGTGGGTTCTGAACCACGTCCAGGAAAATCACCATCTATCTGTTCGTTTATAGTAAAAACATCACATCCTAGTTCTTCACAGAGTTTTTTTGCAGTGACAGATTGTGCGCCATTTCCAAGATCTAGACAAATTTTGAATTGCTTCCCATTAATTCTATCTTTGTCAATCATAGACATTATTCCATCAATGTAAGTTGAGATTACAGTTGTATCATCATATGTATTACCAAAAGCTTCAGTTTTAAGCCAATTTTTTTCATCAAAAATTTGCTCAATTTTTTTTTCATCTTCACGAGATATCTCAACACCATCAGATGCTACAGGTTTAATTCCATTATATCGAGGGGGATTATGAGATGCTGTAATCATTATTCCACCATCATATTCTAGTTTTTTTGTAGCATACTCTAAACATGGAGTGGGAACAAGTCCAGCCATATAGCAATCAAGACCTGAATAATTTAATGCTGAGGAAACAATTTTTGCAATTATTGGACTTGAGTGTCTACCATCATACCCAACCAATATTTTTCCTTTTTTGAAATATGCTGCTAATGACATTACAAGGTCATTGACAAATTCTAGTGTCAAATCATCTGAAAAAACACCACGAACGCCATTTGTTCCAAATAATTTTTGCAATAAAATCGATTCAATAGCGATAAATTTGACCGTTG
>CAZIHG010000014.1:0-4863 GCA_964539205.1 uncultured Candidatus Nitrosopelagicus sp. | reverse complement strand
CCCAGTTTCACCTTTATCTCCTTTTGCACCACGTTCTCCTTGATCACCTTTATCACCTTTACCTCCTGTTAATCCTTTATCTCCTTTCTCACCTTTACCTCCTTGCGGACCAGGTGTACCTTTGTCACCTTTGTCACCTTTGTCACCAGTTACTCCTTTGTCACCAGATGGACCCTTCTGACCCGATACACCTTTGTCACCTTTGTCACCTTGAACGCCTTGAACACCTTTGTCGCCTTTGTCACCTGGCGGACCCTGTGGTCCAACCGAACCAGATCTTCTAGGTGATTTAGGTTTATCAACTGGTTTTGGTTTAGATTCTGGTTTAGTAATCATTGATTCTGGAACTTGAAATTCAAATAACGAACCTTCACTAGAAAATTGATCAGTCACAACGATCCATAACTTTGTGAAAGTAGTGATTGATTCTGGGAGAGGATTTTCTTGCGAACCTAATGTCTCTTCAAATTCACCATTTCTTACATTAAGATGAAAGTTATCCTTCCAAATTGATTTAAATGATTTATTTTCAATCTCAGATGAGGAAGGTTTTGAACCGGTGATGGATATCTGAACTTCAAATATGCCACTTTTGTCTGGGTATGGTGATTCCCCTGTTACTGTAAAACTGAGAAAAGAACTCATAATCGATTCTATTAAATGGTATTTATTTAGATTTGCGACTAGATGATTCAGGCGTAACCTTTGGGAATACTATTTATCTAGAAATATTTCAAAATTAGCAGATGAAAAAGGACGATAAAAATGAAGACGAAAAAGCATTGGTTGAGGCTAGAAAAGAAACTTCATTAACTAATGCTGATTATCAACGAAATCGACTTTTCAAAAAAGGCATTATCTACATGGCTGATGAGAAGTTAGAAGAAGCAGCAAGAAGTTTTGAGATGATTTTAAGAGCAAATCCAAATGATGTTGATGCAATGCTGAAGTTAGGATACTCAAGATTTCATCTTGAAGATTATTCAGAGGCGATGAGAGTTTATGATAAAGTTTTGGATATAGATGTAACAAATTCAGAAGCATGGAATTTAAAATCATTAGTTAATTATGAAAAGAAAAATTATGCAAAAGCATTAGATTGTGCAGAAAAAGCAATTGACTCTGATCCAACATATGGTATGGCATGGTATAACAAAGCATGCTATCTCTCAATGCTTAATCAGGTTCCAGATGCTATTGATTCACTAAAACGCTCTATTGAAATTGATGTTAAAAATGCAAGAAAGGCTGTCAAAGACAAGGATTTTGTAAATGTTAGAGCAGAAGAAGGATTCAAAAATATAATTGAAGTAGTCGTCCTAGAATCTCTGAGACAAGGATATCATACAATTGGTTCTATTGTGTGGACTACATTTTTGAGTAAGGAAGACACATTAAAGTCACTCGATGAATTAATTTTAAAAGGATTAGTTATAAAAAATCAAAAGCGACAAGGACTTAATCAGAATATCAACGTCTATGATCTAATTCCTGAAATGGCAAAGAAACTTGGTCAAAAAAAGCGTGGTTTGCTTGGTCCAAAAAAATCAAAACAACTTACAGTACCAATAAAAAATCTAAAAGAAATTGGTTTGGCAATACAAGATGCAAAATCATCTATTGAAAAAGAAGAGACTGATAAAGCAATTGAGTGTTTTGATACATTCATTGATCCAGCAAAATGTGGTGAACAGATGATTGAGGAATTCTTAGAAGAGCATAGAGAAATAAGACTTTATAAAATTAGGCTAAATGAAAAAGGAAAAGACTTTGTTATAGACAATAAAAGAAAAATGCTTGAATTTTTTGAAAATCTAGAAATCAAGGTTACAAAAAAACTCAGAACTAGTATTCCACAAAATTAAGTCCAGGCATCATTATCCTTTTTGAAAACACGAACTCCATCAATATAGGCAACATCCTTTTCTTCAAAGACGGTATGCCATTTACCATTATGTGGGAAAAGATTGTTTAATTCTTCAACTTTTTTACTAGATGGCTTTTTGTTTAACAATGCACCCCATTTCATATTAGGAATTTTTGGCATTACTTCATTGATGTCTTTCATTTTACCAGATAACGAATGATAGAAATTGTATATAAATTACTTATTCAGCTGAAAGATCCCAATAACTTGCATTTTCTTGCTTATCAATTGGTTTTTCTAGATTCTTCCACTCCTTGAATGAATGAACGTATAATTTGACATTTGGTATGCCAATTGATTTTAGTGCATAATATGCCAAACCTGAAAGTGTTCCAACACTACCACAGTATGTAATTATTTCTGCATCTTCTGATATTCCTCTATTTTTTAATAAATTACGCATACTCTCTTTTGTTCTGATAATTTTATCTTCAGTTGCTAATGTCCTATATGGTATATTTATTGCACCTGGAATATGCTGTTCAAGGAAATTTAGACGTTCTCTATTATCGATTATTACAACGTTTTTACCATCCTTAATTTTTTCAAGATATTCTGCAGTTGCCATGATTTCTGGTTTGATGTTTACTGTATGTGTTGTTGGTTCAATTTTGGGAATTTTAGTAGAGACATCCAAACCTAATTCTTTCCATTGTGAAAATGTGATATCTAGTAGTTGAACATCATTATGCCCAATGTACTGCAATGCCCAAACAACTCTAGAAGATAGTGCTCCAAATGTATCATCATAAACAACTACTGGAGTTTTATCTCCAATTCCAAGATCACCTGCAATTTTTGCAATAGTTTCTGGATTATCATCCTTAAGTAATTTTGCTAATGGAAGATTCACTGAATTTTTAATATGTCCTTGTTTGTAATCGTCTTCTCTACGTACATCAATTATTCTAACAGAATTTTTTTTAATCTCACCTCTTAGTTTGTCATGATCAATTATTGGTGTAGGCACTGTCATGCTGCACATTCACCCTTTCCTGTCACAGTATGATAACTAGTATCACTGCCATAATCCATGTAGAAATCACCATCCTCTTCTTTCGTTGGTGGTGTAAGCAGAGGATTAATTATTTTTTTTATGTCTTCTACTGATTTAATATCAGATGATTCATTATCATGTACTATACGATCAATCCATTTATCAAGCGTATCATCAGATTGTTTATGCTGTTTAAATAATTCTATAATTTTCAGAATTACAGGAATTACTCTTTTTACAGGAACTCGTGCAGTGTGATGACCCAACATTGCGTCATTATCAAATCTACCACCAAGCGACATAGTATAATTCGGATACATATCTCTGCCTAGTCTACTGCCACCACCATAAAATCCAATAGTTGCAATCTGATGTTGACCACATGAATTTGGACAACCACTGATTTTAATTGAGGAATCACGCAAGTCTTTATCTTCGTCTAAGTTAAGTTCTAAGAATTTTCGCTGAACCTCTTTTGCAAGTCTATGTGAATTTGTTAATGCAAGATTACATGATGTAGTTCCTGAACATCCAACTGCAGATGCCATTGTTAATGAACCACTCTTTGCTAACCCAGATTCTATTAGTTTGGAATACAAATTAACCAAATCATCATCATGAATATATCGTAACACAATATTTTGTGTAAAACCATTACGTCCAACACCTTCACCTGAAAATTCACGAATCAGATCGGCAATTACACGCAATTGATTTGCAGCGATATCGCCTGATTCTAATCCAATAAACACTGAATTATAACCAGATTGCTTTTGTTGAACGACATTAGTCTGCTTCCACCTTGCAAATCCATCTGGAACAGATGGTGATTCATTTTTGACCGAAATTGAACGTTTAATTTCTGATTCAGCATCATCGATCCTTAGTTTTACAATCACTGATTGTGTAGATTTAACCAATGCCCTTTCTTTTAATACCAAGTTCTGAAATTTTTCCCATCCCATATCATTTACTAAATACCTCATCCTATTTCTTGCCATATTTTTCCTATCACCCATTCTATCAAATATTCGTAGAACTGCAATTGAGGTATACAAAAGATCTTCTACTGGAGTAAATTCTTCTAACTGATGACCAACAAATGATCTATTTCCTAATCCGCCTCCTAGAAATATTTTGAATCCTTTTTGTTTTTGACCATCAATATCTTGTATTTTTGGCAGTAATCCAACATCAACAATTCTAATCATGCCATGTTTCTCACAACATGTGAAATTGAATTTGAATTTTCTTGGTAGAGCTTGATTTAGTGGATTACGTAGTAGGAATTTTGCTACTGCTAATGCATATGGTGTTGCATCAAACTCTTCTTTTTCACATACTCCTGATAACGGACTACACATAACGTTACGAACTGTATTACCACATGCCTCTCGTGATGTTAAACCCACATCGCTAAGTGCATGCATTATTTCTGAGACGTCTTCTAATACAACCCAGTGAAGCTGAATATTTTCACGTGTAGAAAAATGCGCACTACCAATCGAATACATTTCACTTAACTGGGCAATTTTTTCTAATTGATGAGGATGTATTTCGCCAGCTGGTATTTTGATTCTAACCATTGCATAATCATCAGTCATTCTGGTTCCATATGCACCGTGTTGAAGTCTGAATCTACGAAATGTATCATGATCAATTTTGCCTTGCCTATACAACTTCACTGTGTTAGCAAAATTGTCTGCTTCCTCTCTCCTCGACCAATCAATCTTTGGTTTTTTAGAACCTCGTTTTGATGGTCTTAGTTGTTGCGCCATCTTGATACTTTTCTCTAAAGTTGGGATATAAATTATTAGAAAAAGGAAGTTTCAACTAGATTAATAGACAATTTGGATAAATTTGCCATTAGTTTGTCCTAATTTTTTTTGTTATGGTCACGCCTATTTTTTTTTCTGGCTCTTCGAATACGGAAATAATA
>CAZIHG010000013.1:0-13545 GCA_964539205.1 uncultured Candidatus Nitrosopelagicus sp. | reverse complement strand
ACCATCATCTAGATTTCTTACCCAACCTGTGACATTATTTTTTATTGCTACAACTCTAGTTGCTTGTCGAAAAAAAACACCCTGCACTCTACCTGTCACAAAAATATGCACGCACTTTCGACTCATATAATTAGAAGATCTTAGTTAGTATTATTTTTTGACTACTTAATGGATTGTTTTCTTTCTTTAATTCTAGCTCTTCCAGTCTTTCTTGCTGCAATGCTTCCAACCTTTGCACCTGGTGGTGTATCACGTGCAACCGTAGAACTTTGGCCAACATGTTGATGCCTTCCACCACCATGTGGATGAACATATGCAGCTTGAGCTACACCTCGAACAATTGGATATTTTTTTCCTTTTGATCTAAATCTACGCCATGCTACTCCAGCTCGCATGAGTGGTCTATCTCTAACACCACCACCAGCAAGAGTTCCAATCATTGCCCGATTTTTTGGGTTTAATTTTGTAAATTTACCAGAAGCCAATTTTAAGACAACACCATTATCAGTATGTGAGAAAACAGTTGCGTTTCCTCCAGCAGATTTTATAATAGTTCCACCATCCCCAAACTGTTTTTCCACATTACATACAATAGTTCCGTCAGGTATATTTTGAATACTTATTACATTTCCATCTTTGATTTCAGATTTTAGACCAAAATTTATTGTTGAACCAACTCTAGTACCAAGAATAGATGGAATCAATGAAATTGAGCCATCTTCAAATCTTACTTTTGATAATGGTACATCGCGACCTGTTTCATGAACTAGGTCAATTATCTCACCTTCACGAGTCTCATCAAGGTCAAAACTCGGATATTTGGCTGGTTTTAGCTTACCAGTCACTGCAGCCCTAAACTGCATTCCACCACGTCCACGCCTTCTAACTAGTGGTCTTTTACCCATGTCTCGTTTTGAACTGAGATCATGATTTTAAGCTTGTGATCAATGTTTTTGAGATCACAATAATAATACGTAATATATAAAAAAAGAACAAAGTGTGATAAGATATGAGTGAAGGTGGATTATCCCTTAAGGTTTTGGAAGCTTATACTAGGGATGTTGGTAGGGGAGTTGCTCGAATAGATTACGATTCTATGGATAACCTAAACGCATCTACTGGTGATGTGATTGAATTAAAAGGAAAAAGAAGAACTGTTGCTAAATGTCTTCCACTTTATCCTTCTGATGAGGGTAAGGGAATAATTC
This sequence comes from uncultured Candidatus Nitrosopelagicus sp., assembly GCA_964539205.1. Taxonomy (GTDB): domain Archaea; phylum Thermoproteota; class Nitrososphaeria; order Nitrososphaerales; family Nitrosopumilaceae; genus Nitrosopelagicus. Next base: position 12,337 of record CAZIHG010000013.1, on the reverse strand, counting down.
GAATTGATGGATTAGGGAGAAATAACTCAGGTATTGCAATTGGTGATGCAATTACTGTAAAAAAGATAAAAGCAGTTTCGGCAGAAAAAGTTGTTGTTGCTCCACTTGAAGCAATACCACCAATAGATGAGCGATATTTAGCTGATGCATTGGAAAGTGTTCCTTTGATTAAAGGTGACAATGTAATGGTTCCTTATTTTGGAGGAAGGCTAACATTTCAAGTAATTGGCGTCACACCAGCTGCTGATGCAGTTCTTGTTACACAAAAGACACTATTTCATATTGCAGAAAAAGGTGAGACATTACGAGGCGTACCTCAAGTAACCTATGAAGATATTGGAGGAATAAGAGATGAGATAAAGAAAGTTCGTGAAATGATTGAACTTCCATTGAGACATCCAGAAATATTTGAAAAACTTGGCATTGAAGCACCAAAAGGAGTTATGTTGTATGGTCCACCAGGTACAGGAAAAACATTACTTGCTAAAGCAGTTGCAAACGAAAGTAATGCACATTTCATTAGTATTTCAGGTCCAGAGATTATGAGTAAATTCTATGGTGAAAGCGAAGCTCGGTTAAGAGAGATATTCAAAGAGGCTAGAGAGAAAGCTCCATCAATAATATTTGTTGATGAGATTGATTCTATTGCGCCAAAAAGGGAAGAAGTCACTGGTGAGGTAGAAAGAAGAGTAGTCTCACAAATGTTATCTTTGATGGATGGATTGGAGGCCAGAGGTAAAGTAATTGTAATCTCGGCTACAAATAGACCAAATGCAATTGATCCTGCTTTGAGAAGGCCCGGTAGATTTGATAGAGAAATTGAGATTAAAGTACCTGACAAGAAAGGTAGACAAGAAATTTTACAAATCCATACACGTAACATGCCATTGCTAAGTGAAGGTGATGGAATGGTGAAAATTGAGAAAATAGCATCAGTCAGTCATGGTTATGTCGGTGCTGATTTGGAATATCTATGTAAAGAAGCAGCAATGAAGTGTCTTAGAAGATTACTACCTGAGCTAAACTTGGAAGAAGAAAAAATTCCTCCAGAAACTTTGGATAAATTAATAGTAAATTCTGAAGACTTTACTAAGGCATTAGTTGAAGTCACCCCATCTGGTATGAGAGAAGTCTTCATTGAAAATCCAGATGTGAAATGGGAACAAGTAGGCGGATTAGCCGAAGTAAAAAGAGAATTGATGGAGGCTGTTGAATGGCCTATGAAATATCCAGCATTATATGATAAATTAGGTCATAAAATGCCAAGAGGAATTCTATTACATGGTCCTAGTGGAACAGGAAAAACACTGATGGCTAAAGCAGTTGCGACACAAAGTGAGGCAAATTTTGTTTCTGTTCGTGGGCCAGAACTACTTTCAAAATGGGTAGGCGAATCAGAAAGAGGTATCAGAGAAATTTTCAAGCGTGCAAGACAATCAGCACCATGTGTTATTTTCTTTGATGAGATCGATTCTATTGCACCTATAAGAGGCGCCGGAGGAGAAACGGTTGTAACAGAAAGAGTTGTCAGCCAATTATTGACTGAATTAGATGGAATGGAAAATATGCATGGAGTGATTGTCCTTGCTGCAACAAATAGGGCTGATATGATAGATCCGGCTTTACTAAGACCAGGTAGATTTGATAAGATTATTCAAATTCCATTGCCTGATAAAGAGAGTCGTAGAAGTATTCTGAAAATTAACTGTGAAGATATTCCAATCTCTGATCCAAAGGGTCCAGACAAAATTGATTATGAAAAACTAGCCGAAATGACTGATGGCATGAGTGGAGCAGATGTTGCATCAATTGCAAATACTGCAGTTTCACTTGTAGTTCATGAGCACCTTGATAGTGCACCTGATGCTAAAGAGATAACAGAAAAAGCTAGCAATGCCAAAGTAACAATGAAGCACTTTGAAGAGGCTGTGAAAAAAGTGAGAGAGCAGAAAGACTTGAAAATTGGCGAGAAAATGGTTGCCTCATACTACAGGTAGTTTTAATAAAATAATCAATTAATTCTCATTAGATGTCGGAACTTAAAGGCTACAAAGGTAAATCACTTGATTACCTGAATCAGAAAGATGTCAATGTTGGTGATTTAATAAAAATAATTTCTGACTTATCGTATGAAGGTATACTGATGCCTAGGTATGAAACAAGTGAGGATTCTCATATTGTTTTAAAACTGAAAAGTGGATATAATATTGGAATTGAATTAAGTGAGATTACGGATATAGAAAAAATTTCATCACCAAAACAAGTTATAGAAGAAAAGAATGTAAAGAAAACAAATTCTTCATTACCAAAAATACTATTACTCTCAACTGGTGGAACTATTGCAAGCAAAGTTGACTATAGAACCGGCGCTGTGACACCTGCATTAACAGCATCTGATCTCAATGATGCCGTTCCAGAGATTGCAAATATTGCTAATGTTGATGCAGAAGTACTATTCTCAGAATACTCTGAGAATCTCCAACCTGAACATTGGGTTCAGACTGCTAAGAAAATTCAAAGTGTTGCAAACTTGGATTACAAAGGAATTATTGTTGCACATGGAACTGATACAATGCATTATAGCTCTGCATTCTTATCATTTGCACTTTCAGGATTGAAAATTCCAATTGTGTTTGTTGGTTCACAACGATCATCAGATAGACCATCATCAGATGCAGCACTAAATCTTATTGCAGCAACAAGATTTATTGTTGAAACAGATGCAAAAGGTGTCTATGTTATAATGCATCATAATGAAAGTGACGATACTATCTCAGGTCATCTTGGAACAAGAGTCAGAAAAAACCATACTAGTAAGAGAAGTGCATTTGAAACTGTTGGAAATGATCCAGCATTTTTGATTTTAGATGAAAAAATTATGAAAAATTCTACAGATGAATTTTTCGCTGATGAAACATTTAATCCTAGACTTGGAATAGATACCAAAGTTGCACTGGTAAAATATTATCCAGGATATGAACCAAAACAAATAGACGCATTGATCGATTTAGGTTTTAAAGCAATAATTTTTGAAGGAACTGGACTTGGTCATGTTGGTAAAACAATGTATGATGCAGTAAAAAAAGCAAGTGAACATGGTTTGTTTTTGGGAATGACATCACAGTGTATTGATGGTCGTGTTAGAATGACGGTTTATGAAAGTGGAAGAGATCTGTTAGAACTAGGAATAATTCCTTTGGAAAATATGATCCCAGAAGTGGCTCTTGTGAAAACAATGTGGGCATTAGGTAACTCTGAAAACAACGATCAGCTTAAAAAATTACTTTTAGAAAACATTGCATCGGAATTTTCCAAGTGAGTTTGAAAATGACCGAGTTTAAAATAAATGATATTGGTCTAAAGGTTGGTTTAGAGATTCATCAACAATTAGATACTGGAAAAAAACTATTCTGTAATTGTAAGTCAATTGAAGATAATGACTATACCAACAAATTTAGTAGGAAACTACGAGCAACAAAAAGTGAACTTGGTAAAATTGACCCAGCTGCACTCTTTGAGGATACAAAATCAAAAACAATTGTCTATTATACTAATCCAGACACTAGTTGCCTAGTAGAAAAAGATGAAGAACCACCACATGATTTAGATCATGATGCAAAAGATACTGCACTATTAGTTGGATCTGCACTAAATTCAAAAATATTTAGCGAAATACATGTCATGCGAAAAACTGTTGTTGATGGTTCAAACACATCTGGATTTCAAAGAACCATGCTTATTGCGCAAGGTGGTCACCTTGAAGTAGAAGGTAAACATGTTGGTGTTCAATCCATTTGTTTGGAAGAAGATGCTGCAAAAATAATCAAAAATGAAGATGACAAACGATTCTTCAGTTTAGATCGATTAGGGACACCATTAGTTGAGATTGCCTTAGAGCCCGTTTCTGACAGTCCAGAAACTATAAGAAAAATTGCGTTAACGCTAGGAAGACTACTTAGAGTGACAAAAAAAGTTTCTAGAGGTATTGGAACAATTCGTCAGGATGTTAATGTCTCAATTGATGGCGGGGGTATAATAGAAGTAAAAGGAGTACAACAACTAGACCAACTTGAAAAAATAATCGAATTCGAGGCTAAGCGTCAATATGGTTTAAAGATAATTTCTGACAGAATAAAAACTGTCATTGATACAGTCGTTGATGAAAACTATAATGTTTCTCTAATAACTGAACTGCTTAAAGATTGTAATTCAAAAATTATCCAGGACTCTATACAAAGTGGAAATGAGGTTAAGGCAATTCAAATAAAAAAGATGACAGGTATAATTGGATTTGAACCATATACTGGGATTCGTCTTGGAAAAGAGATTGGGCAGTTAGTTAGATTTTTTGGAATTGGTGGAGTATTTCATTCAGACGAACTCCCTAATTATGGAATTGAGAATTCAGACATTGTAAAAGTAAGAGAATTTTTAAAATTAAATCAAGATGATGCGTTCATAATCATTGCTGGAAAAAATCCATCATTAGACTTTGCAATTGAATCAATAATCAAGAGAATAAAAGATGCAAGAGATGGGCCTCCCGCCGAAACAAGAGCAGCAACACAAAATGGAGAAACAATTTTTCTAAGACCAAGACCTGGTGCCTCACGAATGTATCCAGAGACTGATATTCCAACTATAAAAATTACAAAAAATGAAATAGATTCTGCTAAATCTAAAATTCCAAAACCATGGGATGAATCACTTAAGGAAATTCAAAATAAGTATAAAATAAATTCTCAACTATCAGAACAAATTTTTGATTCTGAATATTTTGACTTGTTTGAAAAAATTTGTAGTGATGAAAAAAATTCTCCTAATTTTATTGCCTCAGTATTATGTTCCACTATAACTAATCTACAAAGAAAGGGACTTGACTCTACACTTCTAAAAAATGATCAAATACACAACACATTTGAATTATTGAAAAATGAAAAGATAACTAAAGAATCTATAGAGATAATATTTGAACAAATAATGTCTGGAAAATCATCCACTGCTTTAGATGCAATGGAAAAAGCCTCAATTACTCAATTGAGTAAAGATGAACTAGAAAAAATAGTAGATGAAATTATTGAACAGAATTTTGATAAAATTAAGGAGGATGGTACACGCTCAATCAGTTCTATAATGGGTTTGGTAATGAAACAAGTTAGAGGAAAAACTTCTGGTAGTTTAGTAAATGAACTTGTAAAAACAAAAATCCAAGATATAATAAAATAGGAAAAAAACTAGTAAATTACTAGTTTGTAAAGTAATTGGCTATTTACTGCCTTTTCTTCTTCCAGTTCCTCTACCAGTTACTCGTGTTCTGCCTTTAGCAGATGCCTTTTTAGGAGCTGCAGTTAGTTTCCTTCTTCCAGTTCCTCTTCCTGTAGAAATAGTTCTGTTACCAGCTGCTTTTCTTCTCTTCTCCTGATATTCTCTATAGGAATCTCCAGAAAAGCTTGATTTTTTGCTGGCATCTGTTTTTCTACGGGATGTGCCTCTACCGCTGACTCTAGTTACTTTTGCCATGCAAATTATCAAAACTACAATGCTTTAAAGTTGTTCATAACAAAATTCCAAAAATACTATGCGGGAAGTGGGATTTGAACCCACGAACTCCTAGGAGATAAGGATCTGAACCTTACGCCGTTGACCAGGCTGGGCTACCCCCGCAATAATATTTTGAATTTCCAGAATAAGTTCGTTATTAGGAAAAACTGAAATTATGGAGAGTTGGTGAAAAAATTATGCCATACTGGGAGGTTTATTCGGAGGATTTGAAAAAAGTGATTGGTAAATATAATCAAAAGTACTTCTCAGAGATAAAAATTGGTGAGATTGTCAAAGCCGTTTACGCTTCATACGTTCAATCTGGTCATTATCTAGTTATTAGAACATCTGATGAAAAATAAACTAGTCTGATTCTTCAAATTCCTTTAAAAATTTTTTTTGGTTTTTTGAAATTTTTTTCGGAATCTCAACTACTACACGTACATATTGATCACCATGTTGGCGTGAATTTTGCCTAGGTAATCCTTTACCCTTAAGTTTTAGAATAGAATTAGGTTGTGTGCCAGATTCAATCTTCATTGTCTCTATATCTTCAAGAGTAGGAACCTGAATTTCAGTTCCTAATGTTGCTTCAACCATTGAAATATTTGCATCGGAATAAATGTCAATTCCATCTTTTCTAAACTGTGAATGCTCTAGTACTCTAACACGAACTATAAGATCACCATTATTGCCGTTAGGAATAGATTCTCCTTCCCCATGTATTACATAATCACCATTATCAATGCCAGGTGGAAGTTGAAAAGAGAGATGCTTCGTTCCTTTAACTTTTCCGCGATTACATTTTTTACATGGTTTTTCAAAAACTTGTCCTTCACCATGACATTTTCTACATGGTTGAACAGTGACAAATGTGGAAAAACCCATTTTTCGGCCAACTCTGACTTGTCCTTGACCATTGCAATCACTACATCTTGATTTTGAAGTTCCAGGTTCACATCCCGTTCCACTACAATCAGGACAATCTACATGTTTTTTTAAATCAAGTTCAATCTGCTTTCCATGTAATACATCCTCAAGTGTGACAGATGTTTCATATAACATGTCAGAGCCAGTCTGTCGTCCAAAATTACCAAATCCTCCACCACCAAACAAATTTTCAAAAATTGATTCAAATCCACCTGAACCCCTCCTTCCTTGACCACCAAACAAATCATTGAATATATCATTGAAGTTTCCACCAGCACCTCTGAAGATATCTTCTGTTGAATATTGTCCATCTACACCTGCATGACCATGTTGATCATAAAGCTGCCTTTTTCCTGGATCTGATAATACAGCATACGCTTCTGAAATTTCCTTGAAATGTTCTTGTGCGTCTGTAGATTTGTTTCTGTCAGGATGAAATTTCAAGGCTAATTTTCTATATTGTGATTTTATCTCATCAGCAGATGCTGACTTGGAAACTCCTATAACTTCATAATAATCGCGTTTTGCACTCATGTATATCTCTCTATTTTGATTAGGTATCTAAATTAATTAATTTAGGAATTTTCTGATTTTTGTTCAGAATCTTGATCTGTTTTTTGCTCTTGGTTATTTTCTGAATCTGTTTTTTCCTCACCAGTATTTTGATCGCCTGTACTTTCTTTTTCTTGACTAGATTCCTGTTCTCCATTTGGTGGTGCTGTATTCTTGTAAAGCTCAGTTGTCACTTCGTTAACTATTGCTTTTAATGCATCAAGTTTTGGTTTGATCTGTTCAGTTCCTTGTGTTAATGATTCCTTTAAATCTTTAATAGCATCTGTAATTTTAATTCCTTTTTCTTGAGGTATTTTATCCTTAAGATCTTGGTTAACAAGTTTTTCGGTAGTATAGATAAAACTCTCAGCTTCGTTTTTAATATCTACTGTTTCTTTTTTCTTTTTATCCTCTTCAGCAAACTTTTCTGCATCAGTTTTCATTTTTTCTACATCTTCTTCTGACATTTTTGATGAAGATTCAATTGTAATTTTCGCGTCTTTTCCTGTTCCAAGATCTTTAGCTGTTACATTGATTATGCCATTTGCATCGATATCAAATTTAACATTAATTTGTGGAACTCCTCTAGGTGCCGGTGGTATTTCAGTTAAGTTAAAACTTCCTAATGACACATTGTCTGCGACCATTGGTCTTTCACCTTGAACTACATTGATTGTCACTGCAGTTTGATTATCTGCAGCTGTAGTGAATGTTTTATCTTTAGATGTAGGAATTGTTGTGTTCCTTTCTATTATTGGTTCTCTAACTCCTCCAAGTGTTTCAATTCCTAAAGTTAATGGTGTGACGTCAAGTAATACAATATCACTTGTGACATCCCCAGCAATAATACCAGCTTGAACTGCTGCACCAAATGCTACAGCCTCCATTGGATCAACTCCAGATTCAGCTTCTTTTCCGATTGTATCACTAACAAATTTTCTTACAATTGGCATTCTTGTTGGACCACCAACAAGAACGATTTTTGTAATATCGGTTGGAGATATTTTTGCATCTTCTATAGATTTCTCAATAGATGATTTACATCTTTGAACAATTGGGTTAACAAGATCCTCGAGTTTTGCTCTTGTTAGTTTAACTTCTAAGTTCTTTGCCCCAGAAGAATCTTGTGCAATAAATGGTAAATTAATCTCAGTTTCCATCACTGTAGATAATTCAATTTTTGCTTTCTCGCCACCTTCTTTGATTCTGGTCATAGCAGTACTATCATTTGAGAGATCAATTCCTTCTTTCTTTCTAAATTCCTCAACAACATAATCGATTATTGCTTTATCCATATCAGAACCCCCAAGTTGTGTATCACCAGAAGTACTCATGACTTCAAAAACACCACCGCCCATTTCCATAATTGTCACATCTAATGTTCCTCCACCAAAATCAAAAACAAGGATTTTCATATCCTCTTTATTTTTGTCTAAACCAAATGCCAATGATGCAGCAGTGGGTTCGTTGATTATTCTAACTACTTCTAATCCTGCAATTATACCAGCGTCCTTTGTTGCCTGTCGTTGATTATCATTAAAGTAGGCTGGTACAGTAATTACAGCCTTAGAAATTGTGTCTCCAGTAAATGCCTCAGCATCACGTTTTATCTTCTGAAGAATGAATGCTGAAATTTGTTGTGGTTTATACTCCTTATCTTGAATTTTATACATAAATTCTGTTCCCATCTTTCTTTTTGCCTCTCTAATTGTATTTTCTGGGTTGGTGACAGCTTGTCTTCTAGCAGGTTCACCAACCAATAGATCACCATCTTTTGAAAAAGCTACAATTGAAGGAAAGGCCTTACCAGCAACAGTAGTGCCTTCAGCTGCTGGGATTAGAGTAGGTTTACCACCCTGTATTATTGCAGCTGCAGAGTTACTTGTTCCCAGATCAATTCCTATAATTTTTTCACTCATTTTTCATCTGTTCCTTTTGGTTTTTCTTTGATACAATCACTTTAGATGGTCTTAATACATCTTCAAACGAAATATATCCTTTTGCTACCTCTTGGGTTATAGTTCCATCATCTAATGAATTATCTTCTATGGTAGATACTGCTTCGTGGAGTCTAGGATCAAAAATTTCTCCAACAGCCTCAATTGGCTTAACATTATTTTCAGATAGAAGATTTTCCATGTTCTTAATTACTCCATCAAGACCTTGTGTGTTAACATCCTCACTCTTTAGAGAAGATTTTGCACGAATAAAGTCTTCATAGATTACTATAAAGTCAAGCATGATTTGATTAATTTTTCTTGTGACTTTTTGAGAAATCTCAATTTTACTTCGTCGTTCAAGATTCTGGTAGTCAGCTAGCACTCTTTGAAGTTTATCTTCACAAGTTGATAATTTTTCTGAATCTATACTGGTTTCCTGATCTTCTGTTTCAGCTGGAGATTCTTCATCACTGTCTAATACTTGTGAATCTATGAGATTTTCTTCTTCTGTCATAATTTTAATCTCAGAGTATCATAATATTATTTTTGTGGAGAAACTTCACATAATGGATTTGCTTTAAGAACAATAAAATCATTATCCTTGTTATTTTTTGAAATCAGTTGGTAGTCTGATTCTGAACAAGCAACTATGATGAGCGTTTTATCGTTAGAAAAAATGTTTGAAGGATCTTGAACCGATTCAACATCACCTATGTAATCTTTTAATTTTGTTTCAAGTTCGGCAAGTTTCTCATGTTTTTCTCCTTTCATTTCATATTGATCTAATGACCAAAGAAGTACAATTTTGGTTCTACTAGCCTTTAATTCATTTCTTTTTAAAACTAGACGTATCTCATCAATTAATTTTTTGATGTATCCATCTACGCCTTTTAGACTACCATTAATCAAATATGTTAACGAACTAGCACCTTCAAATGAACTACCTAATGAACGTAAATCAAATAGATTATCAATCATATCATCTAAGAAAATTTCATTAAGTTCATTTGAATTTAATTCTGCTTTTGTTGTTGGATCCTTTGTGAATTTACACACTTCAAGTATACAAATGGTATCTGAAAAATGCTTCAGAGTATTAATTGCATGTAAATGCTCTGCAGTTGTGATTGACATAAATTTTGTATTTTTATCCAGAGATAACAATTTAACCAGTCTTTCATCTGTCTTTCCATCATGAGAGCCTATGGTTTTACAATTTTCTTGTTTGGTTAAAGGCAGATAAAAATAGGAAATGTTTTTGCCAGTTTTATATCCAGTCACATGTTCTAATAATGAAATATTCTCAGAGTTGCCCCCAAAACCAGTTCCTAAACAATAAACTATACTACAACCTTTTTTGACATTGGACACAGCGTCTTTAAATTTAGAGTTTAATTCAATTTTAATATCCTGGCCGGTTTTTCTGATCCTTGGAGTAAAAAATACAATTTGTGCCTTTGAGACTGCAACATCTATTGGAGTCATAGATAGTAGGGGTTCATCGTCTTTTAAAGCTTGAACAGTAGGATATGTCTTTGCAATATCGGTTTTTATTGAAATTGCAGATGGGGTAGATTCGTCAATAATCTGTACATCACCTCCATTTGATGCAATCTTACATGCTAACTCATACCCCTCAGTACTTAAACCAAAAATGACAACTTTTGTATTCATATGAACTACTTGTGTTAATATCAAGACTAAGAAATAATTATTGCAGTTATTTATCAAGTGCTAATGCTTGAAAATCTGGTTTGATATTTTGACACCAAAACAATACTTGTTTTTTGAATATTTCATTCAAAAACTTAGAAAACAACACAAAATTTTTTCAACCTCAAGAAAGTATCAACAAGTTAACGATGTTGTGAAATTCGGTTCAATAAACCCAGTATTGATAGGAAAACATGGAGGAGGAGGAAAAGGAAATAAAATGATGGCAAGTTTACAAAGAAGTAAACTATTAACAAAAAAAATTGAGAAATTTGCACCTGATTTACTGATTAGTTTTTGTTCTCCTGAGGCATCAAGAGTTGCATTTGGATCAAATATTCCTCATATTGCATTCTCTGATTCACCACATGCAAAAGCAGTAATGAAATTATCATTACCGTTTGTAACAAAATTACTCACACCATGGATTATTCCAAAAAGTGATTTCAGTATATATGGAATTGATTCAAAAAATATCATCAGATACAAAACGATTGATGCCGCTTTAATAATTAAAAATTATAAAAATATTAAAAAGAAAAACACAAAATCAAAAAAAATAATTCTTATTCGACCTGAAGAAGTAGAAGCTGCATACACATCAAAAAGTAACAAAACTGTTAAAATAATAAAGAAAATTGTTGAGAAATTTCCAAATGAAGAAAAAATTGTTTTATCTAGATATGAAAATCAATCAAAAGAATTGAAAAGAGTCTTTGGGTCAAATATTTCACTCTTTTCAAAGCCAATAAACGGACAAGAGTTTTTAAGAAAAACTGATTGTTTTGTAGGTTCTGGAGGAACGATGACTGCCGAATCAGGTTTGTTAGGAATACCAACTATATCGCTTAATTCAGTACCAAATAGAATAGAGGATTATTTGGTGAAAAAGAAATTAATTGTGAGAGCAGATACTTCAGAAAAAATTTCAAAAGAAGTTTTTCGTGCACTAAATGATAATAATTTCATGAAAAAAAGAAAAATTCAAGCAAAAAAAATCATCTCATCTTTTGAAGATCCCCATCAAATTCTTTTAAAAACAATTAGAACATTATAAAATAATATTATAGGGGTAAGAGAACGTTTTTTTGTTTAGCAGCCCGGTAGTGTAGCGGCAAGCATAGGGGCCCTTGGAGCCTTTGACCCCAGTTCGAGTATGGGCCGGGCTATTTTATTTTAAAAATCTAATTTAGTAAGTAATTTTGTTGCTATAACAAAAAGAACGGATGCCAAGGATACTAACACTATCATTTCTAAAATTATGAAATCGGTAACAGCACCAAAAATGCCAGCCCTAATTATATCAACTAGATATGTTAACGGATTAAGATAGAAAGCGGTGGCAAGTGGTTCCGGTGCACCAGCTGCGGGATAAAATGCAGTACTGACAAAAGCAAAGAATAAGAAAACTGTGTTAATGATTACATTGAATCCTTCGCTTGAACGTAATCTAGTTGAAATGATCGAAGCTATCGAGCCAAAGAGAATCGCACCTGCAATTGCGGTAAAAATTATGAGTGGTATCGTGACTAAACTAAATTCAACTGATTCAAAGAATACTGGATAACCCACTGCTGTAATTAATGCTCCACTAACTAAACCAACTATTGCAATAGTTGCAATGTTACTTAGAATATAATGTGTTCTTGTAAAAGGACCAG
>CAZIHG010000012.1:0-17701 GCA_964539205.1 uncultured Candidatus Nitrosopelagicus sp. | reverse complement strand
TGATGTCTAAACCAAATTCATGCAAGTCAACTAGGATCTCCCCACCAGATTTAACAGATACTGCAGTGACTGCCCAGAGCTCAGCACCCTGAAATTTTGTACTGTTAAAACTACTGTCAATTCCAGCAGAAACTACGGCCTACTTTTGAGGAGTGTGTTCAATCCAGTTACCTTTGGCTTTTTGTATAATCTGATCAAATTTTGGTCCTTTTAGGATTGAGAGTGTTTGGTCCCTGTTTTTGATTGCATCCTTAAGTACACTATTCAGCATAATGACTAATTCAGCCACTCAAGAATATGAAGATTAGGGTATAATGAGAGCTATGTAAACGCCAGCTCCATTCGCATAACTTTAATTTCGTTAAATTGAATGACTGAATATGTCAGATTCAGCTGGTGAATTACTGCAAAAATGGGTTCATACAATAAAACAGGGTGACCCAAAACAAGTCACAAATCTATATCATGAAAATGGGATACTTTTAGGCACATTCTCACCTAAGGAGAGAGTTGGACATGAATTGATTTTGGAATATTTTGAAAATTTACTTCAAAATCCAGTTGATGTTGAAATAGTTTCAGAACACACTCACAGTTCTGAGACAATTACTGTGAATTCAGGTCTCTATAAATTTATAACAAATGGTAAGACAATTCCCTCCAGCTTTTCATTTGTACATGCCAAAAATGATACCGAGTGGAAAAGTATCTCACATCACTCATCAATATTACCTGAAAATTGAAACGTATAGGCTTGCTAGGTTGTGGTGCAATAGGTACACAGATTGCTATTGCAATTGACACTGGAATAATACCAGCACGATTAACTCATATTTTTGATATTAATAGAAAAACTGCTGAAAACTTAGCAACTAAATTAAAACAAACACCAATCATAGTTGAAAATGTCCATCTACTTTCTTCAAATCCTGTAGATTTGATTGTTGAAGCGGCATCACAGCAAGCCGTAAGCGATAACGCGTTAAGTATTTTACAGAATAGAAAAGATTTGATGATTATGAGTGGTGGTGCACTTTTAGACGAATCTGTTTTTGAGATAATATCTGATGCATGTAAGGAATTTAAAAAAACTGTTTATCTTCCATCAGGAGCTATATCAGGTTTAGACGCAATTAAATCTGTAAGAGATGAATTGGAATCTGTCACTATAACTACAATCAAACATCCAAGATCACTCAAGGATGCAAAATTTTTTGAAACATCAGATCTTGATCTTGATAGTATTTCTGATGTGACCACAATATTTGAGGGAACAGCAAGTGAAGCAGTAAGACTTTTTCCAAAAAATGTAAACGTCTCAGCATTACTCAGTTTGGCTGGTTTAGGTAGTCATGAAACCATAGTGAAAGTGGTTGCAGATCCTAACACCGACAAAAATAGACATCAGATTGAGTCAAAAGGAAAATTTGGAAAAATTTCTACTATAGTTGAAAATGTGCCAGACTCAACTAATCCTAAAACAAGCAGACTTGCTATATTGTCAGCAATTGAAACATTACGTTCAATATGTTCTGATGGTATTAAGATAGGAACGTAAATCACAAAAAGTAAAGTATATCTGGACTCTTAAATTTAGATAATAAAGAAATGAATCTAGAAGTTGATGATGAAAAAAAAACCGAAATTGCCAAAGTCATTACAAATCCAGATAGTCCTGTCGGAATAGATGCAAAGAAAACCCATATTATAATTATAAACAAGTTAGTTGAAATTGAGAAGCGATTAGACAAACTTGAAAAAATGCATTAAATCTCATGACTACTAGCCCATCATTTGAAGAATCATCGGATCTTTTTCATTCTGAATCAAATCAATTAGAGAGTAACATCAATTCAGCATTAAACAAGCATGAGAGATTACCAATTTCAGAGATAGTAGAGATATACTACCAAGTAATCAAAGTAGGTTCAATTTCTAAATTATTGAAAGAAAATTTTCAATCGTCATCTGATCCTAAACAACAAATACTAATTCATGAAATACATGATGCACAGGATCATATTAGAAAAAAATTTGATAAAACCTTACATCCTCGGGTAATGTCCCAATTAACAGACTTGATTCAAGAATATACTGATAATCTCAAATCTTTAGCAAAAGAAACTGATCAAAAATCAAAAGAAACCATAGAAAGCGAAGCCAAACTGTACAAAGAATTACGTGAATTGATGAGCACAAAAGAATTTACTATTCAATATGAAAATGGTTTAAAAAATGATTGAGACCATTTCTAAAAATCTTCTTAAATTAAAACATGATTTTAGACATGTTTATTCTGGGACCAGTCATATTCAGGAGGTAATACCAGTCACAAAATCTAACTTATTCCAAATAGATCAAAACCAATTAGATACACTTCATACATTTGCATCAAAAAATCCAATCTATTATGATTCGTATGAAACAAAGATTAACGAAGTTAATTGCATTGTATACGAGGGTGACATCAACAAGTACTGGTTAAGTAGTATAAGTCATGGTACAAGCCACCAACCATTTTCTCCAACCTGGATTCTTTCTGCATATATACTGACAACAATTGCTAGGGAATTAAATTACAGTGAGGTGATAGATGTTGGTTCAGGTGATGGACGAATTGCATATTGTGCAAAAACTTTAGATCTTGATTCTCATGCAATTGAAATAGATGATATGCTAGTCGGTTTACAAGAATCACTTTGCAATTTAACTAATACAAATTTTCATCCAATCTGTGCTGACGCAGTAAATTTTGACTATTCGAGTCTACAACTTCAGAAACCAGTGTTCTTCATTGGAGGTTTAGCACAGATGGGAGGAGATATTTTAGCAACTAACATAATAGAAAACCTAGATTCAGAATTAAAACAAAAAACTTGTATGGTCTTTGCTGGAAGTCACTCGGAAAAATACTCCTTGGGTGATCTATCTGATGCAGGATGGGGTGAATTGATAGAAAAGCATCATCTAAAAATAGTAAAATCAATTTTTTTACCGACAGTCTGGAGTTTCAATCAGACTGTTGACACATCATACATCTTTACAGAATTTGCACAAAATTCGTAGATTATTCATAACTTATAGATATACTAAACGTTCAGAAATGAGAGATGGTTAAAAGCAATTATGAAATCTTAGGAATATCTGACGGTGCATCAAAATCCCAAATTAGAATTGCATTTAGGGAACTCGCATTAAAACATCATTCAGATCGTGGTGGTCATGATGAGCATTTTATTAAGATCAAACAGGCATTTGAGGATCTCAAAACAGGAAAAAAATTTCCAGATTCACAAGAGGAGCGTGAAAGGAAGTCTAAGTTTTTTTGGGGTACTGACGAGGAAGAGAAGAAGCGAAAAAATACTTTACTTTCAAATGATGTGGCAAGAGAAATGAAAGTTGCTCAAGAATGGCTTGATGCACTTACTCGGACTGCGACTACAGGCCAAAGATTATTCGGTTCAAAAGAATTAGGTGAAATAGAGATTGAGAGAAAGCCATCAAAAGCAATTACAATCAAAGGAAAATTCTGGGCAGGGCAAATAACTCATGATAGTGATGTGTTTTTGTGGGGGAGTATAACAAATCCATATTTTTCTGATTTTGAAAAAGCAAAAACTCACTTACATCTCACAAATGGCTCATTTAAGATGATGGAACCACTTGAAAATGCATTTAATGTGGAAAATGGCGCAAAAATATCTGTAGATCATGGTGACATTATCTGTGGACATGTAAATGGAGTAAGAGATCGGATACCAGATCCTGACGCACGTGTTGGAATGTCAATAGAGCGTGAGCACTATTCACAACTAACAGCACCAAATGGAAAAATTATTGCTGGTGATGTGCGTGAAACTGTGAGTTTAGATGCTGAAGAAATTGCAGTATTGAATCTAGTTGATAATGTAAAAATCAAAGGAAAAAAGATTCAGGTTTTCGGTTCCAAAGTAAGTTATGACGTATTCATCGAATTAAAGCAGGGAGGTTCGATACGATTTTTCGATAGAGGTTCTGGATTTGACATCAGTGATGATGCAATTCTAAAATTAGAAAACGGTAAAGAATTTTTTCTTGATGAATTAAAAAATAAAAAACTGATTGGATTTGGTGGCCAAGATATGACTTACGATTTTCTTAACAATCTTGATAATAATACTAATAACACTAGTTGGTCATCAAAATTATCTAATCTTAAGTTTTTTAGGTGATAATCTACTTTTTAGCACCAAGTGTTCGATTTTTTAGTCGAAGTGTGCTACTTTTACATTTTCTACATCTTGTTGCACTTATATCTAATCTTGCACCACATGAGATACAAATTTTCATGTAGAGTCTTGCTTTTTGTGCAATCTGTTTTTTTAATGGATCTGCAACTGGCATGCAAATTCTTTTTTAAGGCTCTATTAATGCCTATTGACTATTCATTTTCCCTGCTAGTAGAATTGCAATCTCACCAGGTCTCTTCGCAACAGGAATATTGGCTTTGGCAAACATTGTAATTTTTGATTCTGCTGAACCATAAGTCCCCATTACTATTGCACCTGCATGACCCATGCGCTTTTCTTTTGGAGCACGTCGACCAGCAATATATCCAACAATTGGTTTTTTGAATCCAATATCAATAATATGTTGAGCCAAAACCTCTTCTGCTTCTCCACCAATCTCACCTACAATCACCATCCCCTCTAGTTCTGGTTCATCTTTTATCATATCAAAGGCATCAATCATTCTTGTACCATTTACAGGATCACCACCAATACCGATTGTAATATTTTGACCAAACCCAGCACTTGTCAAGTTATTTGAAATCTCATACAGCAATGTACCACTTTTAGATAAAACAGCAATCTTTCCTGCAGAGAATGGACTTGCAGGCATGATTCCAACTTTGATCAAATCAGGAATTATAACTCCAGGCGTATTAGGCCCAATCATAATTGCATTCTTTTGTTTGACTAACTCGATTGTTTGCATAGCATCACGAATTGGGACATGTTCAGGAATGGCAACTAGGAGCTTAATTCCAGCATCCAAAGCCTCTTTTGCCGCATCAAGAAAGAATTTTGCAGGAACAAACATTATTGCAATTTGTGCACCAGAAGCATCAATTGCCTCTTTAACGGTATTATAGATAGGTACTGTATTCTCGAATTTTTGACCACCTTTTCCCGGAGTGACACCAGCAGCAATGTTGGTACCATAATCCATCATTAATTTTGTATGTTCTGAACCATATTTCCCAGTAATTCCTTGAACAATTACTGGTTGTTTTTGGTAATCACCATTTTCATCTTTATCACCCCTTAAGATTTCATATATGTTAACCACTTCTATTCATCTCCAACACAACTGAATTAATTGCAGCCTCAACTGAATCAAACATTTTTGTTTTTGTATTTGCCAACATTTTTTTTGCTTCATCTGATTCTGCACCCATCAATCTCGCAAATACAGGAAGATCAATTATTTTATTATCATATGCTTGAAGAAATGCTGACGCAACAGTTGTTGTTTTAACTATTCCACCGTAAAGATTAACTAAGATTCCTTTTACTTTAGTCATTTTACTTATTAGAGTTAGTGCCTCATACACTGATTCAGTAGTTGCACCACCACCAACATCTAAAAATGTTGCAGGCTTTCCACCATTATCAGCTAACATGTCAAATGTTGACATCACAAGACCCGCACCATTTCCTATCACTGCAATGTTACCGTCTAATTCGACTAAAGAAAAGCCACTTTTTTCAGCTTGCTCTTCTAACTCAGATTTTTCCTGATACTTGAGCAATTCTTTATGTCTAAAATTTGAGTTATCATCAGTCATTACTTTACCATCAAGAGCCATCAATGTACCATCTTTTAAAATAGCAAGTGGATTGATTTCTGCTAACTCCGCCTCTTTTTCAACTGTAAGTTTTGACAATCTCTTTAACATGTCAATGAATTCAGATTCTTGACTATCATTAAGACCTATTTCATTAGCTACTTCCTTTGCTGTTTCATCATCAACCTCACCCAAGCCAACATCTCTAATAGTTTGATTTTTGACAGATTCTATCTCCACACCACCATCAGATGATGCAATTACAGTATAGCATCTTTTACTGCGATTCAAAAACAATGACAGATACAATTCTTTTTCAATATCAGCCATTTTTTCTAGTAAAATGGCTCTCGTTTTCTCTCCTTTTATCGTCATATCAAGAATTTGAGGATACTTTATTTCGAATTCATCATCGTTATTACATTTTTGAATACCACCAGCCTTACCTCTTCCCCCAACAGGAACTTGTGCTTTTATCACAAATGGATACCCTAGCTTCTTTGCATCATTCCTGCCTTTTTCAATATCAGTTGATGAAATACTTTCAGGAATTCTTATTCCAAATTCCTTAAAAACCTCTTTTGCCTGATATTCCAAAAGTCGCATTATTCAATTTCTGATTGAGGACTTTATATTCTGTTTGATACTAACCGAAATTTTCTTCTAACAGGTCCACCACTTGTGAAAAACGATCTTTACTTTTTTTAAGCAAAATTGCTGGGAATTCATCAATTAAAAAAACTGTTTGTTGCTTAATACTTGGAATTACCATACCACCAGAGGTAACAACCTGTTCAACAACGTGTTCCTGTGTAAGCGTACAGATTAATTCTTCATACGAACCTTCTGTTTCTTCGAGTGTTTCTCTATAAAGAACAATAGGTAGATTAGTTTGTGTGACAATATTTGTGCCCTTTTTTAGAAGCTCATTGAGCCTATCTGTAGACC
Organism: uncultured Candidatus Nitrosopelagicus sp.; assembly: GCA_964539205.1. Classification (GTDB taxonomy): domain Archaea; phylum Thermoproteota; class Nitrososphaeria; order Nitrososphaerales; family Nitrosopumilaceae; genus Nitrosopelagicus. Next base: position 10,923 of record CAZIHG010000012.1, on the reverse strand, counting down.
AAGTGTCAAGACTAATTTGTTTTACCATATACATTAATGGTGAATTTTCTATTTAACCTAATTTGGTATCTACATGTTTGATCAATTGTCAACGTTTTCTCAATCATTCAACAGATATGCGAATTTTTTGACCATCAATATCATCATTTTTGTACTCTTTAGACGATTCTTCAAAATCAACCTGTTTCACCCTTACTAAAAAGGCAATTTCATCAGTTCTCGCTCTTAACAATTCAAGTGATTCGTCGTCAAGATCTAAAATTGACGCTTTTTCTAAGATGTCTGTAGGATTATAACCACGTTCCTTACGTAAAGTCTGTAGCCGTCGTGCAAGATCCTTTACAAGTCCTTTTGCCATCATCATCTCATTTCTTTTTAGTGATAATAGAACCGCAAGGTTTGCTCTATTTGAGAACTGATATTCATCATGGACATCGAATTCTATCACAAAATCTTCTGTGTTCAAAATAATTTCATTTGAATCAACATTAAAGCTGTATGAGCTTGTCTCTACTAATTTTTCTATAATCTCATTTGGATTGGTTTCTGAGAATTTTTTGAGGAGTTTACCCATATCCCCTTTAGCCTTTGGTCCTATTGCTTTTTTCTCCAATTCAATTTTTGGAATAACAGGTAACCCTAGTTTTTGTAGTTCAACAAATTGTTTTAATCCGTCTTGGTTTTCTGCCTCAAATATCTCAAACTTCTCTACATTGATCTGTGTTTTTAATAATTCAGATAGTGATTCTAAGATCTTTTTTTGTCCCTTTCCAACACAGATTAATGCATTTTCTAATGGCCACCTTCGTTTCATTTTCGCTTTCATTCTTGCAGCTGCGCTAATTGATATTATCTCCTTCATTAAATCAAAAGATTCTTCTATATTTTCATCAATCAAATTCAGATCAAATGTAGGCCAGTTTTCTAATAATATATTTTCTTTATCACTAAAAATACTAACATAGAGATATTCACTTGTGAATGGGGTAAGTGGGTGTATCAATATATCAAGCGTTCTTAAAGTTTCAGCTAAAACTGCATAAATTGTAAATCTTCTGTCTTTTTTTGTTTCATCTTCGACCCATAACTCAGATTTTGTTATTGGAATGTACACCTGACTTAATGAATTAATTAAAAAATCCTCAATAGCTCTTGCAGATTCATGAAACTTACAAGCATCATTAAACTGAGTGGTTTTTTGAATCATTCTTTGAAGTTTAGATAATAACCAAATATCTGGTGCAGTAAGTAGATTATTTTGTTTTGCCCAATTGATTGTTGATTCTCCAGAATCAAATTTGTCATACTCGCTGTTTTGTTTAAAGTATAAATGAAGATGATAAAGAGTACTTACTACCTGAAATGGTCGTGACATTAACTCTTTAATACTAAAGTTTAATGGCTCAATTGGACTTGCCTTCCACATGAAATAAAAACGAATTAGATCAGCTGGGTATTTCTCTAAAAGATCAGATGCTTCTAACACATTACCTTTACTTTTACTCATCTTGTTTCCATTTTCATCTAGTACATGACCTTGAAATAGAAATGATTTGTATGGAGAAACAGCTTGATTATTGTAAATTACATTTTCAACTAATAATGTGTATGCCCATCCACGAGTCTGATCAATTCCTTCTGTAAAAAATGGTGCAGGTATTTTACGCTCATATTCATCATCAGTTAGTGATGCAAATGGAGCAGAACCACTATTATGCCATGTATCAAGCACAAATTCCTCTCTACTCATTTGTGAATTACATTCCCTGCAATTGATCACAACATTATCTATCCATGGTCTATGAAGTTCAAAATTTGGATCATCATCTGGTAACTTATTTGCAATATCAACAATTTCTTTTCGTGAAAACAATCTTTCGATATGTCCACAATTTCCACATTTCCAAATTGGAATTGGACATCCCCAAAATCTTTCACGGGAAATACACCACGGATGTTTTTCTTTTATAATTTCTAAGAATCTATTCTTTGGTTGATCAAAAAAATATGTCACATCTTCTGCCGCCTTTATGGTTTTATCACCGAGTTTATCTAGCATGTAAAAATACTCTCTTCTAGCAAGCCAAACTAAATTATGATTACAACGCCAACATAGTGGATATTTGTGTTTAATTTTCCCAATTCTTACTAGTGCATTTCTTTCTTTAATTGACGCCACAATCTTATCGTCAGCATCACGTACAAACATACCAGAGTAATCCCCAGCATCGTCAGTGAAGTTAACTTGATCATTAATTGGACTAAAAACATTCACCTTTCTTTTAGTTGCAATATTATAATCGTCCTCACCATTTGCTGGCGAAAGATGTACTAACCCGCTTCCTGTGTTTACATCAACAAATTCTTCAGCCACTACAACATGATAATTATCACCCTGAGCTAATTTTGCAAGTTCTGGGATCTGATCTAAGAGCGGGTGTATGTATTTTTTTCCTTCAAAATGTGATCCAGATACTATTTTGAGTACCTCATATTTTTCTACTTTCACCTCAGACATGAATTCTTCTAATCTAATTTTTCCAACAATCCATATCTCATTCTCCACTTTTACCTCTACATATTCTTCGTTTGGGTTAGTGCCAATCATTGCATCAGTCACAAGAGTAAACGGCATTGTTGTCCAAACAATCAAAAATTTTTCTTCATCAGTTAATTTTACCTTGTAAAATAATGATGGATCTTTTACCATATCATATCCTTGATTTACTTCAGAATGACTTAGTGATGTGAGGCAACTAGGACAATATGCAACAACTCTGTGACCCTCAGTTAGAACTCCACTTTCATGTGCTTTTTTGAGTAATTTCCACTCTCGTTCAATGAATTCATCTTTGTATGTCCAATATGCATTTTCTTGATTTAATGAAATTCCAAGATTTATGTCTGCATTCATCCATTCAGTATGGTATTTCGTAATGATATTTTTGCACGCAGAAACAAGTTCCTTAATTTCTGTATCGGTTCTATCTTCTCTCCGTCCTTTTTCAATGCCCAGCTCTTTTTCAGCTTGTAGTTCGACTGGAAGTCCTTGCGTATCCCATCCAGCATTGAAAATTACATTATTTCCTGAAAGTACGTTGTATCTATACCATAAATCTTTGAAAACTCTTCCACGTAAGTGACCTGCATGAGGCTTACCATTCATAGTAGGTGGTCCCTCAATAAACATAATCTCATTTTTTTTATCTTGTGATTCTGAAATGAGTGCAGATACGTTTTGCCCTTTCAAATGCTCTTTAACGTTTTTTTCAATCTGCTTTGCATCAAATTGATCAACTATTTCCATTATCCGAGTTGGACATTGTCTCTATATGAATATGAGTATTAACTATCTTGGAAATATATATCAGAATTAAATTATAATTATGTGGTTAATGTTCTAGTTGTGGGTTCAGGTGGACGTGAGCATGCAATATCATGGAAAATCTCCCAATCAAAAAATGCTGAAAATGTATTTACTGCACCAGGAAATGGTGGAACAGAAAATAATATTCCAATTCAAGTCGATCAGATAGATAAATTAGCTGATTTTGCAGCAGAAAAAAATTGTTTTACAATAGTTGGGCCTGAAGCCCCTTTAGCAAACGGAATAGTTGATGCATTTAATGAAAAAAATCTTAAAATTTTTGGACCAACAAAAGATGCTGCACAACTAGAATCCAGCAAGATATGGGCAAAAGAATTCATGAGTAGGAATAAAATACCAACTGCAGAATTCCGGATATTTGATGATCCAAAAGAGGCAAAAAAATTTGTTGAAAGTTATGAGAAAAATATTGTGATCAAAGCAGATGGACTTGCTGCTGGAAAAGGTGTCATTGTATGTGATAACAAAGATGAAGCATTCTCTGCCATTGACAAAATATTAGTTGATAGAACATTTGGCGATGCAGGCTCAAAAATCATTATTGAGGAACGCGTAGATGGGATTGAGGCATCTTACATTGCATTATGTGATGGTAATGTTGGTATTCCTATGGCAACAAGTCAAGATCATAAAAGAATTTTTGATGATGATAAAGGACCAAACACGGGTGGAATGGGTGCTTATTCACCCACACCTATAGTTAGTCCTGAATTGGCAAAAAAAATACAAGAAGAAATAATTGATAAAACAATATCAGGATTAAAAAAAGAAGGTGTTGATTTTAAAGGATTTTTGTATGCGGGTGTTATGATTCATAATGGTACACCATATGTTTTAGAGTATAACGTACGAATGGGTGATCCTGAATGTCAACCAATCTTAATGCGATTTAATTCTGATTTATTAGAGTATCTAATTGCTGCATCAGAAGGTAGATTAAACCAACTACCGGAAATATCTTGGAATAAACAATATGCAGTTTGTGTTGTGATAGCATCAAAAGGTTATCCAGGAAAGTATTCAAAAAACGATGAACTTTCAGGATTTGAAAAAATACCACATGACGCAAAGGTATTTCATGCAGGTACAAAAAATACTGATGGTAAAATATTCACGAATGGTGGAAGAGTTTTGGGTGTGACTGCACTTGGTGAAACATTACAAAATGCAATAGAAAATGCCTATATTGCAAATGACAAAATTAATTGTGTCAGTAAATATTTTAGAACTGATATTGGTAAAAAGGGTCTAGTTTCATTCTGATATTTGAATTGACTCACTTTCAGAAATTATCCAATCCATTTTAATGTCATGATCTGATGATGGTATTGATTTAACAATTTGTTTGCTATACGTTAATGCAATTTTAATAGTTGATTTATCTGCAAGAAACTTATCATAATATCCATGCCCATACCCTAATCTTACTCCCATTTTTGTCAATCCTATCGCAGGGACTAAAATCACATCAAACGATTTTTCTTCAGGCCAGTCATCTTTTGGTTCTAAAATACCAAAATTACCTTTTTCAAGCCTATTCAAGTTTTTAATTGTCCTAAACACAATAATATCATTCATGACTTTTGGTAATGATACATTTTTGTTTTGATCTAGAAGCTCTTGAATTATTGATCTAGTTTGAACTTCACTTCCAATAGAATAATAGCATCCAATAGAATTTGCATTTGAGAATGCTCTGATCTTTTTTAGGCGTGAATGAATACTTTCACTATGAATTTGTATCAAATCAAATGATGTTGAATCTCTTTTCTCAAGCAGCATTTGTCTTAATGCAGCTTTTTCAGGATTTGGTGGCAATTCCCTTACTTAATGCGGCTGCTGTTACTGTATTTTTCAAAAGCATTGCAACTGTCATTGGACCCACACCACCTGGTACAGGTGAAGCAAATGCGGCTTTTGATATTATGTCATCAAAATCTGTATCACCCACAAGTTTATCATTATGATGAGTTGTTGCAACATCAATCACGATGGCTCCGTCTTTGATCATATCAGATGTAAGTGTAAACTTCTCCCTATCTCCAACACCAGTTATTATAATATCAGCTTCTTGGCAAATTTTGCCTAAATCTTTTGTTTTTGAATGACACGTAGTGACTGTCGCATTTTTTTGTAATAGTAGATGATATAGCGGCTTGCCAACCAAACTACTTCTGTTTATTACAACTACATTTTTTGATTCTATTGATATTTTATAATAATTCAACATCTCAATAACACCAGAAGGTGTACATGGTTTGAGTACTGCTTTTCCTGTGACTAGTAATCCAACATTGTGAGGAGTCAAACCGTCAACATCTTTTTCTGGAAGAATTCTAGTTATAGTGTCAAATTCATTTAGATGACTTGGAAGTGGTAATTGGACTAGAATACCATGAACTGATGAATCTTCATTTAGCATATCTATTAACTCATTTAATTCATTTTGTGATGTTTCGGCTGGCGGCCGATGATCTTTTGTGATTATTCCAGTTTCTTCGCATGCTTTGTGTTTGTTTTTAACATAAGTTTGGGAAGCTGAATTATCACCAACAAGGATTGTTGCAAGGCAAGGGTTGACATTTTGCGATTTTAAATTTTCAACAATCTCGCCAATTTCATATTTGATATTTTTTGCAACTTCAAGACCATCTATTTTAGTACCTACCATGAAAAAATTTGGAACTTTGTTATTATTTAATTACACTATGCTAATGTTTTTAGATGCAAATTACAGATTTATTGTATGAAGTATGAGTATGATACTGAGACGTACATAAAGCAAATTTCTAACTCTAATTCATATTTTAATACATTTCTTAATAGGGACTCATTAGCAGCTGGAGTTCTATCTTTAGAACCCGGTGAAGATGATACACAGGAACCTCATGATTCTGACGAAATGTATTATGTATTAAATGGAAATGGATTTTTGCGTATAAACAAAACTGATTATCGTGTAAAATCAGGAAAAATGTTCTTTGTTCCAAAAAATATTGAGCATTATTTTTTTGGGAACACAAAAAAACTTACAGTATTGTATTTCTTTGGTGCCTCATAATCGACTTAAAATTTTAACTCGTTTTCCCAAAACACGAATTTTTTTTCGTGCAAAAAGATCCACAACTTTTGGATAAATTTCATGTTCTTTTGCAAGAATTCTTTTTGAAAGTGTTTCTTCAGTATCATCATTTTTTACTTTAACAACTGCTTGAAGTAATATTGGACCGGAGTCAACACCATTATCGACTATATGTACAGTGCATCCAGAATATCCCACACCTTTTTCAATTGCTTGTTTTTGTGCATCAAGTCCTGGAAATGCAGGTAATAATGCTGGATGAATATTTAGAATACGATTCTTATATTTTTTTATGAAATAAGGACTTAGAATTCGCATAAATCCTGCTAAGCATACAAGACCATTTTTTGATGTCACACCATTTTTTGTCAGTACTGAAATGATTTTTTTATCGTAATCCGTTCGACTACCTTTGAAATTTTTACTGTCTACTATTTGTGTTTTAACACCCATTTTCTTTGCAATTTTTAATCCTCTTGCATTAGGCTTGTTTGAAATTATGATTGATGGTTTAACAGAAATTTTCTTATTTTTTATCGCTTTTAGAATTGCTTCCATATTACTTCCTCTACCAGAAATCAAAATTCCTAAATGCAGCAATGACTTGACTCTATTTTTCATTAAAATAAAGCATTGTATTATGAATACTTGATACAAAGAAAACTTATCTTATAACAAACTTTCTATGATTATGGGACTATTATCTAAGGCTATCATACTTGTTGGTGTATTTGTTTTAGCATATGGCATATTTTCTATGATTGGCATCTAGTAATGATATAGACATGGTTTTTGCATGACTCTAAAATCATTTGTTTGTTAATATTTTATCAAACCAGCAATTTATAATCAAATCTGCTGCAATAATTTCATGTATATGATTAAACTATCAAAAAATGGAATATTATGCAAAAATAGTTCATCCACTATTCATTTAGATCCTAAAAAAATGATTGATGATGGAATTAACTTTGTTTCTCACGCACATATTGATCACCTCCCGAATGGTGGTTCAGGTACAGTTCTTGCATCAGATGAGACAAATCAAATAGCACATCTACGTGGTTTTCCATTTGAAACAGTTGATTTTCTAGAAGATTTTTTACTGGTTGACACAGGTCATATTTTAGGCTCAAGAGGTTTACTTTTTGATGATATATTCTATACCGGTGATATCACATTACGTGACAGAGGATTTCTTAAAGGCGCAAAAATTCCAAAATGTAAAACTCTCATAACAGAATGTACGTTTGGATTACCCGAATTTGTGTTCCCAAAAATAACGGATATCGTTAAACAGGTGAATGAATTAATATCAGATCTATATTCCAAGGGAAAACCAGTTCTGTTACTTGGATATGAATTAGGTAAATCACAGACTATCTCACAATTATTTGGAAATTGGGAACCACTGTATTATCATGATTCGATAAAAAAAATGAATGATTTACACAGAACTCTTGGGGTGCCGCTAAAGGATGTCATGAGCCATTCAAAGGCTGAATCAGAAGGTCTTTTAGAAAAAAAACCCTGGGTTATGGTCGCACCAATGATGAATGCAAAAAATCACTTTATACAAGATATGAAAAAGAAATACGATGCAGTGACAATAGGATTTAGTGGTTGGGCTAAATCAAAAAAATTTTCATTTACAAGAGGAACTGACTATTCAATTCCACTAAGTGATCATTGTGATTATAATGAGTTAATTAAACTGGTAAAAGACTCTGGTGCAGAAAAAGTGTATACCATTCATGGATTTGTAGACGAGTTTGCAAAAGATTTGACAGAAAGAGGATTTACGGCACAACCGTTACGGGAATCATCGTTAGATGATTTTTGCTAGATATGTTTTCATTCATATTTAATTATTAGATTTAGCAGACTATTCCTTCTATGGTTTGATCTGGGAAGTTTCTATCAAACCAATCTTTGTAGTTTGGTTCATTATTGTATCGATCTAGATAATATTGCAGGTCTTTCTCTGGGTTTGGGAAACCAGGTATTTTGGTTGTTGATACCAATAACGGTTTGTTATCACACGTTACACGTTCAACACTTTCAGTTTTTACTGGAAGTGTATTGTCGTCAGCCATTAATGCAACACCACCACCAATAATTATAACTGCAATTATACCAATAGCAATTCCAACCAATTTTTTAGTATGTTTTTTACTAGAACTTGGTATCTTTGCTTCAATATACTCTACATGTTCACTCCCATCAGAAGTGACTTTTTTTCCAGATTGTCTTTCAAGGTATTCTCTTTCATATTTTTGAAAAGCCGTTTCTTTTTTGCTTTGATCTGATGTTTGGGTTTGTAAACTAGTTAGGTCTGTTGATTTAGTTTCATTTTGACTTGGAGTTAGTCTTTTACCACATTTGTTACAGAAATTATTTTTATCAGAATTCTCATTACCACATTCAGGACATTTTTTTGTATTTATCTTCAAATTTGGTTTTTCAAGATTTTGATTAACATCAGATTCTGTAATATTATTTTTAAAATTAAAGTCTGGTTTTGTAGATTTTAGTGTTTTTGGAAAAGTGGAAGGTTGTTTTTTTATGGGTTCAATTTTTTTGATCGTGATTCTATGTCTGGGAGTTAGATATTGCTGAACTAACGCTTCTACATATTTTCTATCTTGAAGTGTAATAAGACTCCGTGTTTCAAATGAATCTATAATCTGCTTAAGTCTGTCTGAATTTCCTTTACCAATTTCTAAAAGTCGTATTGCATCATCAATTGTAGAATCAGACATTTGATCATTTTGTCCATAAAATGTTTATAAAAATTGATATGAAATTACCACTTGACATTCTTTTCTAGTTTTATTCCATTTTCTGAGACTGAAAAACCCATTATTTCCAGTGTGTTTTTTGCTGTTTTAGAATTTCGTTTGAAAATGTTTTCCGCCAACTCTAATTTTTCATTATGTTTTAGATTTTGACCAATTTTGTACTTGCCTCGCATTGTGGTTGGAACTACTTTAATTACTGCAACCTCGTTTAATACCCCCATTTCAGGATTAATTGGTTCATATCCACCTTCAGGCTGATATTTTTTCATCAATCCGTTAAGCGCTAGTGTTTTCTCTTTTTTATCTTCAACAATAACACATGTTCCTTTCATAACCACACTGATGTATAGTGTGTCAGCAAGAGATGCATCAACAGGATCAAAGAAATAGGATGGTAAGAATTCTAAACTTCTATCTACTTCAAATCCAACCTTATCATTTCTCTTGATATTTTCAAGTTTTTCACCTCTTATGTGAGAATGCATGTAAATTACCTCATCAATGAAAACAAAATTCATTGGTATAATTTGTGGAAAACCATTAAGATCTATACTTGCAATTCTGCCAGTTGATTCAGATCGCAGAAATTCTATAATTTTTTCCTTAGACTTTATCTCTAATTTTCCAAGTAATTGCATATTGTATTATAAGAATGGGGATTATTTTTGTTGATCTTTAAAGTATGGAATGACTTTACTCGCAAATTTATCAATTGAGCCAAAATAGTTTGAACCCCAAAATCTTATCACAAAATGATTAACACCGGCTTTTAGGAATCTTTCAAACACCTGAATCACATCATCCGGTGTTCCGACACCGGTTGATGATCTAGCAATTTTATCTGGAATTTTGGTTGCAGCATCGCGCATTTTAACAAACCACTCTTGATTAGACATCGAGTATTCTGTAAAGTATTTTACAAAATCAAAACCTTCAATCTCTTTAAGTTCATGCACTCTAAGAATTTCTGGTTTAAACAAACTTACTTTAACAGCTTCCTTCATCCTCGCCCATGATGCTTCTGCATCTTCTGAAAAATATACGTCAATATCAAGTGCCATTTGAAAACTATCTTTTTCTTCCTGTGTTCTATTGTTTTCGTCCATTGATATCTCTATCTGTTTTTTATGATCTTCAAATAATTCAGGTGTATATCCAATTGGTAACCAACCTTCGCCATATTTTCCAGTTAGTCTTAAAGTTCTTTTTCCACCAGAAGCCATGTATGTAGGTGGGAATGGTTTTCTTATTGGTGGTGCTTGTAAACATGCACCCTCTAATTTGTAAAACTTACCTTCAAAATCAACTGTATTATCAGGTGTAGAACCATACAATGTCTTGATTACTCGTATCTGCTCTTCCCATTTAGAAACTGGTTTATCAAATGGAATACAAAATTCTTTTAGATTTTGAGCCTCACCAGCACCAATTCCTAAAATTGCTCTTCCCTTTGAAACTCTGTCTAACGTAATTGCTGCTAGTGCAATATTAGATGGATGTCGTCTTATCGCATCAGTGACACATGTTCCAAGTTCAACATGATTTGTCACAGCTGCTATTGATGAAAGCATAACCCATGGGTCAAGAACTATTGCATTTTTCCATTGTGGAACATTTGTATGATCCATATAGAAAATAGAATCATAACCAGT
>CAZIHG010000011.1:0-12953 GCA_964539205.1 uncultured Candidatus Nitrosopelagicus sp. | reverse complement strand
GGCTTTTCTTCATTTTTTAAAATTACAGGTTTGTTTTTTTGTATGTCCAACAGCAACTCGTAATCATGACGAATTTTTCCATCGGCATTACTCTTTACCTTAACAGGTTTGTTTGTAGTTATTTGTCCGTAAAGGATTGCCATCGTTGCACCAAGTCCAAACATTCCACGTGCTTGTTTTAACCCAAATTTTGAACCATACAAAACTGTTCCAAACGCAAGTGGAACGTGTTTTGATGGTATACCAGGACCATTATCTTTAACTGTCAATATGTATTGTTTAGGATCTGGTATTTCTGGATCCACTGCCTTGATAGTCATATGAATATTAGGAAAAATTCCACTATGATCACATGCATCTAGAGAATTTTCTACAAATTCACGAACAGCAGTATATAGTGAACGTGTTGGATTACTGAAACCAGCAAGATCACGATTTCGATAGAAGAATTCGCTGGGTGAGATTTGATTAAATTGCTCCTTAGAAGACATTTTGATCTTCCCATAGTTTAGCCTTTTCTGCTTTCTCTCTTCTTCTTGCAGATTCTAATTTTGTATAAACTGGTCCATGCATACTTCCACTTGATAGTGATGAAATAGCATCAACTGCTAATTGTAACTGATTTGGCTCACCAATTATTGCAACAGTTCTACCATAAACAGTAATCAATGCATTTGTTAAATTCTCAATGTTTAATCTTGCTTTCCCCCTTTCACCAATAATTCTTCCCTTAACTCGCTCAATTTGATCTGGAGATTTTCCTGCAAATTCTCTCAAGTCAATTATGTGCAAAGAATTCTCACCTCTTAGTAATCTCATTGCATTTTCAGGCGAAAATCCTCGTCCAATTGCAGAAACAATTTCAACCGCCTTGAATGGTTCAATATCATCAGTAAGATTTGTTGTTGTTATCATTACCTCTCCACCTTCGCTATCAATATCTAGATTTACTGAACATTTTTTTTCAATAAGTTTTTTGGTGTTTCCTGATTTTCCAATTAATACCCCAATTCTGTCAGTTGGGATACGAATCAATTTTTCATAGCTCATTTTGTTATCCTAGCGATTACGTCAAGTGGATTCTCAACTGTCAGTCCTCGCTTTACAAAGAAATTAGTTATGTTCTTAATGTCTCTTTTCAAAAAATCCATCATTTTTGGATGATTTAGATCAATTGCAGACCCAAGATCAAACAATTTAAGACCGTCTGGTGTTTTAAAAATATTAAATTCTGAAAAATCAGCATGAACTAATTTTGCCTTTTTAAATAAATCAGTTATAATCTCGATACATTGATGATAATCATTTTCATCGACTTGAGATTCATGTAAAGTTTTTTCTGGTTTTCCATTTTTACCAACAAAGTCCATCACAAGTATATTTTTTGAAACATGGATTGGTGTCACTACTGGAATTCCAGATTTATGGCATTGGATGATATTCTGAAATTCTTTTTTTGCCCATAGATACACAATATTTCTTGTACCCTTTTTTACACGTGAAAACCGTGGAGCGCCAATCAAATACTCGGAGCGTTTTTTGAAATTTGATGTTGTCACAAGATAAACCTTTAGGGCAATATCTGATTTACTAGAATTAACAGCCCAAAAAACAACTGATTCTTTTCCTGATTTTACAACTCCGTTGACGTATGAAATAATATCTGACTTGACAAGCTCAAATAATTCAAAAATAGTGGATTTGTCTAATACTTCATTAACAACTTTGTTTTTTTTGAATCCATCATCTAATGACTTGGATTTTCCTTTTTTAGATAATTCTAAATTAATTTTTGATTCTAACTTTTCTTGATTTCTATCAGACAATAAAATCAATTAATTTTACCATATAAAATTCATTTCTGATATTAGAAATCTTTTGGTATGTGATTGTTTTCTTTTAACCAATCTACTTGAGGTAATGTAAAACGCCAGACAATATCTCCACGTTCATTTTCTTTAAAATCCCACGGTGCAATAACAACTATATCGTTATTTCTAATCCAAATTCTTCTTTTTAATTTACCACGTATACGTCCACGTCGTGTTACTTCATCTGTACATTTTACAAGAACTTGATCACTGCCGAGAAGTTTTATTACTCTACCAAAAAGTTCACCATCTTCTGGTAAATTAAGATCTTTCAGTGCACTTTCGTTTAATACTTTACGTTTTCCCACAAACAAAAATCATCTTTTTAATATATAATTGTGGTGATTACATTTTAAAGATAATTAGAAAAGGTATTCCTTCAATTCGTCTTATTCCTTTCTCAGAACCAATTCCTAATTTTAACGATAATGAAATAGTTTTTTCTCCAACCATATTTGCTGATGTACATTTGACTAGTAGGTTCTTAGCTTCAACTTCATCAATTATATTTTCCTTATAATAGTCAGAACTAATTTTAATTTCTGTTTTTCCATCTTTTATTATTTTATCAAGTAAATCATGATCACAAATATTCAATATAGTATTTCCGCTACTTGAAATCAATTTAGATGCAAATAACATTATGCATATTTGCCTTTTATTGTAGATTTTGCTCCACATGCTTCACAGATTAAAAATGAGATTCTATGTGCCTTCTCGATTTTTGTATCTGGACTAGTACATGTTGGACATTCAATGTAATCTTTTAGATATATTTCAAATAGTCTTTTAAAATCTTCAGGATCACGTTGCCCTACAAATATGACTTTATCGCCTACACGCTCTGCAGGAACTGCAAATTCTTTTGAAAGATATTGTAAAACAATATTTGCATCTCTTCTAAAAGCCTTAGGGAAGTCAATAAAATTTCTTAGTATTGTTTTTTTTCCTTCCCATGTTATGTCAACATTAGGTAATTCAAATCGATTAACTGAATCAGATTTTTTTGAGATATCATTTTCAATTCTTTTAAGAAGTTTTTCATAAGCGTCTTTTACCATGTAACTAATTTTAAAGAGCCCCTATATGGGTTTAGATGTAAAAAAAATGTTCTAAGGTTTACCTATACGGAAAACATTAGTTCCACATTCTGGACATACACCTTTTACTGCTGGGCGTCCATTCTTTAATGTAGTTTCTTCTTGATTTTTTATTTCGACTTTTTTTCTACACTTTACACAATATGCTGTTGTCATTATATCAACACCAAAACTTGCTCATATTTAGAAACAGAATGTAAAAAATTTTTTACTTTAGGCTAGATGTAAATGATTTTTTTTATAAGCATTGAGAGTTAGTTGGCAAAAAATCTCGATTTTTTATGATTTTTATCTAATTTTGAAGTTATAAACAGTTGAGTATTATAATAACCAAAAACACTGGTTTTTATGAAGTCAAAAAAGGGAATCGCCATAACAGCTGTAATACTTGTTGCAATTACAATCGCAAGTTTCTCAGTTTGGCTAATCAGTGATAGCCCAAAAATGGTAATTGTAGTAACTGATTTTGAATCTCATTTAGATGGAATTGATGCAAGACATGATATTATTAGAAATGCAGTTGATGAATCACTCTTGGAAATGATTGATGGTAACATAACACCTGAGGAACTAATTTCAATTGCAGAAATATCTTCATCACAAATAAATTCTCAAATTATTGAATTAGTTGAAAGTGAAGCACCAGAAGAATGGCAATCAAGTTACTTGAATTATTTAGAATCACTGCGAAGTTCTAATTCATATATCCGAGAAGTTATGGCATTAGCAAATTTACAAACAAGTGACCCTACAAATGATGAATTCATAAACATATTACAGAAAATTGAGAAATTACAAAGTGAATCTAAAGAATATGCCAAATTCTCATACCAATACAGACCGTGAGTAAATACTACATATCATATTTTCAAAAGGTGGAAATCATTAAAAGGTAATTTTGTAATAAAAAAGCCTATGCCTGTAAGTAAAAAACTACAGAGTGATATTGAATCTACTAGTGCCTCTAAACTACTAGTCATATGTGTTGATAGGGACGATGATATTGGTAAGAAAGCTGGAATTGCATCTCCAGTAGTTGGAAGAAATGCATGTCTGGAAGCTGCACAACGGCTTGCACTTGAAGATCCTGCGGATGATGATTCAAATGCAATATTTGGAGCTGTGAAAACATATGAAGATTTAATCAGTAAAGGATACACAGCTGAAGTTGTCACCATAGCAGGTGACAAAAATAGAGGTGTTCAAGCAGATGAAAAAATTGTAATGGAAATAAAATCAGTTTTACAGAAATTTTCTGCTAATGGTGCGGTCATCGTATCAGATGGTGAGGATGATGAAATGGTAATACCTGTTATTCAAAATGTAATCCCTGTTATTTCAGTTCAGAGGGTTGTAATGCAAGTTAGTAAGACAATAGAACATTCGTATGCAGTTTTTGGTAAATTTCTAAAAATGGTTGTTTATGACACAAGATATTCAAAATTCTTTTTAGGTGTTCCCGGAATTTTACTTTTAATTGGTGGTATTGGAACAGTTGTAGGTTATACTGCAGAGATTTTTGCAGTGTTAGTAAGTATTCTTGGTGGTGCTTTTCTTGTAAGGGCATTTGATATTGATAAGGCTTGGACAAATTGGGCAAAACCAACACCTACTGGATTCATTAGAATGTTTACACTGGTCACTGGTTTGATACTAATACTTGCTTCAGTGCCTGCAGGAATAACAACCATTGATACTACATCGACATCATCTGGATTGGGATTTATTGAAGCATTATCAAATCAACAAATTGTAGGACAATTTCTTTCTGGAATGTTACCATTCCTATGGATGGGACTTGGAACGATTGCTGCTGGAATATTAGCAAGTAACTGGCTAAACAGAAAATTAAAACACATCAGTGATGTATTAAGAATCATAGTCCTAGCTGCATTGTATCCAACAGTTGCACAATTTGCTTCAATACTAGTTACAAATGAAAGTTCATTTTCATTAATCCCACCTCTTCTAATTGGCGCCGCAATAACACTGATATCAGCCACAATTCTATTCCGAAGGTATAGGAAGAGGGGTGGTGATCAAATATTAACGGAATAAAAGATAGCATACTGGCTCTTTCAGGACTGTACAATATTTATTCGAAAAAACTTGAAAATGACGTGCTAAAAGGTGATGTTCCAAACCATGTTGCCATTATCTTGGATGGTAACAGACGATGGGCAAAACATAATCTTAAGATTACAAAAACTGGCCATTTTAAGGGTGCCGACGCAGTAGAAAATCTTCTTGACTGGTGTGAAGAATTTGACATCAAAATAATCACATTATATGTCCTATCTGCTGAAAATCTAGATAGAAAGAATTATGAGTTAGATTATCTATTCGATTTGATTAAAACGCGACTAGAAAAATTATACAATGATCCTAGAATTCATAAAAATCAGATGAAAGTCAAAGCAATTGGAAGAATTGAATTACTGCCAGAATCAATTAAAGATATCTTAAGCAAATTAGATGATGCCACGAAAGACTATAGCAATCACTTTTTGAATATTGCAATTGCATATGGAGGTCAGAATGAGCTAGTTGATGCTGTAAAAAAAATTGGTGACCAAATAAAGGATGGAACATTAGATTCAAAAGATATCAATAAACAAATAATTGAATCTAATCTTTATACATCACATTTACCCCAATCTTCACCAGATATGATTTTAAGAACATCAGGTGAAAAAAGAATGAGTGGTTTTTTGTTATGGCAAAGTGCCTATAGTGAGCTAGTATTCCTAGATATTTTTTGGCCAGAATTCAGAAAAATAGATCTTATGAGAGCAATTAGGACATTTCAAAAAAGAAAAAGAAGAGACGGTAAATAATATAGCATAGATTTAGTTATAATGAAATTAGACTATGAAAGAAGCAATTTCAGCAGGAATCATTTTGTTTAATGAAAATGATGATGTTAGACGATATTTACTACTAAACTATCCAAATGGTCATTGGGATTTTATTAAAGGTGGGATAGAAGATGGTGAAACTCCACATGAGACATCTATTAGAGAGACAGAAGAAGAAACTGGAATCACTGACATTAAATTTGTTAATGGTTATAAAGAAGAAATAGAATATTTTTTTCGAGTAGATAATAATGATGTACATAAAAAAGTAATTTTTTTTCTTGCAAGAACAAATTCAATTAATGTTAAACTATCACATGAACACAATGATTTTATCTGGTTGGAATATGAATCTGCTCTGAAAAAATTAACTTATAAAAATGCAATGAACGTTTTAACAAGATCAGAATTATTTTTACAGGATTGAATCTGTCACCAGTTTTCTTGCTGTTTCAATAGGGTTTTTTGCATTCAGTATAGTTCTACCAATAATTAAAAAATCAGAGCCTAGTTTTTTTGCTTTCA
The DNA here is from genome assembly GCA_964539205.1 of uncultured Candidatus Nitrosopelagicus sp. GTDB lineage: Archaea > Thermoproteota > Nitrososphaeria > Nitrososphaerales > Nitrosopumilaceae > Nitrosopelagicus. Next base: position 6,599 of record CAZIHG010000011.1, on the reverse strand, counting down.
GAGGATTCCCGCCTTGAGTGCCTATTCCTGGTGAATAGATTTGCAGTTTACTACCAACCTTTTTCTTACAAAATTTTATGACATTTGGATATGTTGCACCAACAATAATTCCATCAGAGTTATTTTTTATTGCCCAATCAAGAAAAATATGATATAATGGTGTTTTTTTGGAATTTTTTTGTCTGATTACATTTAGTTCATATGAAATTCTTGCCTCAGGTGCGCTCATATGACATAATGTGATGATCCCCTTATCTTTTTTATGTGAAGATTGAATTAGATTCCTTAGACTTGTATTTCCCATTATTGGATTCACAATAAGTGCATCAAAACCAAGATCCCAAAGGTTTTCTGCAGTCACCAAGTTTGTATTTCCTATATCATTTAATTTAATATCAGCAATTGTCTGCAAACCATAATTATGTGCAGTTTTGTTTATTTTTTTAATTTCTTTATTTCCTAATTTTAATAAGAGATGAAAATTAATTTTTACACCACAAATGAATTCATGTAATGATTTAATATTTTGAATTGTTTTTGCTTCTAGTTTTGGTGTTTTATTACTATAATCATTAGCAAGAATAATAGAACTTTTTTTTGACGAGTTGCTAATTCTGTTACTGAATTTGGTCATAATCGACCAAAGGATGTGCTTCTTTTAACTTTATTATTTTGATATAAGAATAACCGTGTTCACCAGTATGATCAATAAATTCTGGTTCTGAGTTTTTCGTGGTAGTGTATTTCAAAAATGGTTTTGTTGGTTCACTCTTTAGTCTAACATGACAAAAATATGATGGCCCATCTTCATTGAAATTCATAAAGACACCTATGAACCATTGTTTATTATATGGAAATGCAAATAATGGAAAAGGTGCCTCTTCAAAACCATAACTAATCTTTGCAAGACTAGAAAGGTCTTCTAATTGGATTGGTTGATACTTTTCTGGCGATAAATTACTGTCAGGTTTTAGTGAAGTTGGTAGTGACTTTATCTTAATAATTGGAGAATATAATTTTGAATTGTCGATTGTTGTACTAGATAATTCTAACTGTTCTTTTCCTGCGTTAAATCCATAACATAAATAATGACCAATTTTTTCTACTGGTGTATAGTAAATTACAGGTTTCTCTTTTAACAAATCCATCTGCACAGAAAGAACCTTTGTTCCATTATGTTCATGTAAGAATGATACACGTGGCATTCGTTCAAGAGCACACACTAATCTTGAAAATTCTAAAGGTGATTCTAGTTGAACATAGTTTGGAAGTTTATCCATATCACAAGTTAGAAAAAAATCCCCATTAAAGGTTAACCCCCAAAAAAAATTATGTGCGTAAATCTATCACATCGTTTACATGTGGTCCAGTACCAATCAGTGTCACTGCCACGCCTAGCTTGTCTTCAATATTTTTAATAAATGATTTTGCATTTTCGTCTAACTTATTGTATGATGTCACGCCTGCACATTCTGGGAAGCGAACGTCTAATTTTGTAATAGAAATTTGTGTTGCACTACTTAGCATCACAGCACGTTTAGCTAAATCAAAATCAAATTCAGCTGCACGCCTAAGTCGTCCAGTTACAGTTCCAAACTCTTCCCATCCTTTTTTGGATGTTTCATCTGCATCTAATTCCCCAGGCATAGGTCCTGTTCCTACACGAGTTAGATATGATTTGAATACAACAACAATTTCATCTATCCGCTTGGGACCTATACCTACATCAGCACAAATTCCTGATGCTGTGACATCCTTTGTTGTCACATATGGATATGTACCATGCCATAAAGATAAGTGAGTACCTTGTGTACCTTCAATTAATACGGTTTCATCTCTGTCTAGTGCAGAATTAATCTCGAATGGTACATCAATTAGATATTGTTTAAGGCTATCAATTTGTTTTGCCAATTTAAGAGTACGCATAGCACGTTCTGCATTAGCTGGACCTGTACCTGAACCAGTACTACCAATTTTATCTTTTAACTGTCCTTTTGAATCAGCATCTCTATGTGATTGTTCAATGATACCACAATTATTATCTAGGTATGCTCTACCTTCAACACCAAAGTCATTTATCTCATCAAGTAGTACATCAGGGTTTACTACGACTCCTGGTCCTATCATAACCCTAGCATCTTTATTTAAAAAACCACTTGGCAGCATTCTCACTTTGTATGTTTTATCATCATCTTTGATTGTATGACCAGCATTTGGTCCTGCACCACCTCTAACAACCACAGTTGGTTTATCATGTAAGGCAAGATAAGAAATAATTTTTCCCTTACCCTCATCTCCAAAAAAACCTCCAATTACCACAGTTGATGGCATAATTAAAATTTCAACATTAGCATATTTAATCTATCTACCAGTTACTGTTAATATAACGTTCAATAAGATCTTAATATTGGCTGAAGAGAATTGTGCTGGAAATATTATAGTAAATCTTGCAAGTCTACCTGATTTTTTAAGAACTCCAATACTCAAAAAAAGAATGAATGAATTCTTCTCTATGAATGAGTCTGAAAAGGTTGAAATTATCAATAATGCTTTAGAGGCTGGACCATCTATCCCATTTCCAAATTTTTCAAAACTTTTCAAGACTTGGTTAGAAGTACTTTGTAATCTGAATGAAGAAAATCGATATGATATGTTTTCAAACTACTTTAAGGAAATCATAAAAAAACCAGAAAAAATTATCCTGTTTAATTTAGACGGTATTTTGGAAATATTTCTAAAATTAGAAAATCCAAAACAGGAAATTTTAGTTAAATCCATTAAGAAGGCTGTAAAGCAATTAGATTCCGAATCTAAACGAAAGCTGATTTTATTAACGCCTCAGACTGCAAGAATTGTTTTTGGGTTTTAAGAAGGCTGTTCTTCAGGGTTTCTATTATCCTCATTAGTATAATCAACATAATCTCCTTCCGGAGTCATTATACCGACAAAGATCTTTTCATGTTTTCGTAACACTTTTCGATGATCTGCCATGGACATATCAAGGTGCATCTCATTCATTACCATAATGCGCATTTCTTTCCATTCTTCCCAACATTTGTTACATGTTGGATATTTTTCAGCTTGAGGTTCAAGTTGTTCAGAATCAGGTATATCCACTTTACATTTGGTACAAGTTCTACTCATTGACAGTTTTGAATCATCTTTCAATTTATCTCTTATTAGAAAAAACAATAATAGTTATGAAATCAAATTATAATATGAGAATCAAGTGCCCTAAATGCAAAGAAAATGCGGAATTAACTCCAGATTTTTCATTTGTTACATGTACAAAATGTGATTTTGATATGACATATGGGGAATATGTAAAATTTGTTGCACATAATGAGGCCACTTATTCAGATATTCTAGGTGATTATACAGGTAGTACTGAAGGTGAAACTGCTGGTACACTTGATGATTGGGAAGATTAGTCCATATTACTTAATTAATTTAGATTTTTGATTTTATTAAAATGGAATTTTTATTAGAGAATATTCTAAATCTGATTGGTTTTATAGTTGGAATAGTAATTGGAATTTTTGCATATATTGGTTACAAAAATACAGGTAGTCCAGTTCTTTTTAGATTAACACTTGCATTTTTTGCAATAGGTATAGGATTCGGAATTATTTGGTTAGGATATATGATTGATTCAGTTTATTTTGAAGTAGGAAAAATTAATCGTGGTATTCAAGCATTAGGACTAGGGGTCCAAACAATCGGTTACTTCTTTATTGCATTTTCTCATACAATAAAATCATTTTTTCCAAAATCTCGATATTTCAGATCAGTTGGAGTCATACCATTATTTTTTTTATCAACTATGACCATAGAACATGTTATTAGATCATTTTCTTTTATTTTACTAGTTTACGGAGCAATTGAAACATTTGTTTCATTCCTAGAAGGAAAACAAAAGGGTGCATTAGCAGTGGGAATTGGACTTGCACTCCTTGCTTTTGGAGAATTTATTGCATGGTATTCTTTTGTATTTCCAGAATCTATACTTTATTCTGTATCAATTGTAATTAAAGTCTCAGGACTGATTGCTTTATTTGCACCAGTTTCAAAACTTCCCATGCGTAAGATAAAATTTGATGATGACTTTGAAGATGGTTCTTAAAACCACGCGTAGGTTTTGAGAAATCTGAGCAGTCAAAAATTTTTATGTTTTTGGTTTATTGTAAAAATCATCATATGATCTATAGTAATACTTGAAATTATTTTTAGTCAAAATGGGTATTTACAGAACACAAATTGTAATTGTTACTGATATACTTGATGTTGTAGAGACAGACACATTTGATAATGATGGTGCATCCATAACTCACTTAATTAGAAGAGCAAACATTTCTCATGGAAGACTTTCAAAAATTCTGAAAAATCTAGTTTCGCAAGGATTACTTGAAGAAGTAGATGCTACAAAGGCTAGTAAATATAGAATAAGTATGTCCGGAAGAGAATTTCTCCAAGCCTATAAGACATTTTCAGAATTCACAGATGGTTTTGGTTTGACAATCTAATTATTTGTCAAGTTTTAGCTAAATGTATGAAAAAAGTATCAAATGATGTTTTTGGAATTAGTATAGTACTAGAATCAATCAAGAAGGGCGAGATTGTCATATTTCCAACAGATACTGTGTATGGAATTGGGTGTGATCCATATAACCAGCATGCAGTAGACAAGATATATCAGATTAAAAAACGAGAAAAAGTGAAACTACTACCAGTTTTGGGGTACTCGAGACAAATTTTAGAAAATGTAGTCGAATTTAATGATGTAGCAAAAAAGATTACTGATAAATTCTGGCCAGGTTCATTAACGATTGTATTACCATTGAAAGATAAAAAATTGAAGAATTTATGTGGTGATGCAAATACACTTGCAGTACGTGTACCAAACAATAAATCTGCTTTATTACTTCTGAAAGAGTGTAAATTGATTATTGGTACAAGTGCCAATATTTCAGGAGAGAAACCTATCACTGATCCTAAGGATTTAAAAAACAATGTTCCAAATTGTGACATTTTTCTAAATGGTGGTGCAATAAAAAATACTAGTACATCTACAATTATCCAAATAGAAAATGATAAAATCAAAATTTTAAGAAAAGGCGTTATATCTGAAAATGATTTAGTTGAAGCACTTTGAATTTACTAATTACATGCCCAAGAAATACTGAAGAAAAGACGATGCAGGAAATTACCAAAATACTAAATAATTTTGGGGATTCTAATCCAAATATACTGAAAACCAAATTTTCAGGAATTATCAAAATTGATACTTGCTTAGATTTAGTTGAATTAGTGGAAAAATTAAAGACAAAAATTGAAAATGAGCCATGGGAATTACGATATTGCTCAAGAATAATACCAATTCAGAAAATATGTCAAACAGATTTAGAAATAATAAAACAAAATATCATTGATTTAATTCCATCAATTCTGCCAAATCAAACTTATAGAATTTCCATAGAGAAAAGGGATTCAAAATTAGTTCGCAATGATATTATTTCTAACATTGCTAATTTGTTGATAAATAATGTATCACTAGAAAAACCAGATTGGGAAATTATAATACAAATTATTGGGGATGAAACTGGTATTAGTATCATGCCAAAAAATTCTATATTAAGTATAAGTAAATTGAAAAGACTAGATTAGTATTGAAGCCTTCTCTACAAGTAAATCCTCCAATGGTGTTTTAGAATTTATTGTATTAAGATCATTCTTGTATATTTTAAAATATTTTTTTAGTGTGTTTACATTAGTGGTAGAAAATGGAACGGTAAGATGTGAAAAAATTCTTTTGTGTAGATTATTTAATGAAGTATTTTTTCCCATTGCTATTAATAAAAAATTTTGGTTATTTCTAATTCCAAGGTTTTGTATTGCTCCACTAATTTGAGTTGTTCCGGCAAACCGTAATAAAATATCAGTTTCTAATTTCTTTGAAAGTAATATATTATGTTTTTTTGCTGATAATGATAACAAAAGAATTTTTTTTACATGATCTTTACTCAGAATAAAATCAGAGGATATTGCCTGTATGATAAGATCTGGGAATTCAACTCGTAAAGTATCCAAAAAACTTATGTCTATTTTTTTTGTCCTTTCAAATTCACATATCTCTACATTCTGATTTAAAATTTTAAATTTTATTCTTTGTTTAGAGCCACCATGTATGATTGGTATTATATTTACAACATCATTTGGTTTCAGTTTAGTATCAAAACCACCTAACGCAGATGAATCAATACCATTGACTGCAATAAGTAAATTTCTACCGTCAAATTCGATAGTGTCTTTTGGTTTAATTTCGATAAGATGCTGTACTAATTGTTGTATATTGATCTCATCTTTATCAATATCAATATGGTTTGAATTGAACCATTTTTTTGCGCCACCAGTAAAATTAACTGTAATCATGTAAACTGTAAAATAAACAAACTAATATTTTTTCTAAGATGTTTCTTTAGATTCATTTTCATTAAGAATCTCTTCACCGACTGTTTTCTCAACTGTTTCTGGTTCTGGTGCTGACTCTGTTTATAGTGCTTTATCTGTATCAATAGATTAATCGTTCGAATGTTCAAATT
>CAZIHG010000010.1:0-4501 GCA_964539205.1 uncultured Candidatus Nitrosopelagicus sp. | reverse complement strand
GTCCGACAGGGCAGGCCAGGCAGCTAAGCGATTTAGGTTAAGTGCTGAAAGCATCTAAGCACGAAGCCTATCCTGAGACATGACAGCGTTACATTAGTTGAAGATCCGCAGCAGAAGACTGCGTTAATAGAGTGGAGGTGTAGATCACAAGCTTCGGCGAGTGGTGAGCCTGCCACTACCAATCGATCAAAACATCGGTACGGCCACAAACATAGAGACTATGCATGACAAATCATTTTTACTTACTTAGTGAATACTATACACGACAAGAACAACAGATAATCATTACTATAAAAAATAAAAAAAAGAAAAGGTATTAGTTACTCGATAATAGATCTTAAGAAAATTAATTAAAAAATTACTAGTCTTACTCTTCTACTCTTTTCACTTTTACTGCATTTGGGCCTTTTTCGCTTTCACCAATCTCGAACTCGACTTTATCTCCATCTCTAATGCGACCTTCGATTTCTGTCTTGTGAACAAACAAATCTTTGTCTTCATTTTCTCTTTCGATAAAACCAAAGCCCTTAGTTTGGTTGAACCATTTTACGGTACCTGTTTCCATCTTGATTTTTTCTTTAATAGGTCTCCTATTAACATTTGTAATTCTAATTAGCTATAACTAATAAAAATTATATAAAATTAGGTTAAACTAAGTAATTATTTCAAAAAATATTAGGAAAACCTAAAAAAAATAATGTTTATTATGTAAATATTACAACATATAATATGAGTAACGAAATAACTGTAAATCCAGATTCAGCCTGGGTTAGGTTTTGGTCTTGGTATGATAAGCATGTTACCGAGTCATTAATTTTAACCGCATTCATAATTTACATTCAGATTCCTCACATGTTTTGGAATGCAGATTTGTATTTGCAAATGGGTGTCATAAGTCATGTTCATCCCGTGATTGATTTCTTTTTCTATGGTATTGATCTGATAGAAATTTTTCCTATGATAAATATAGGATTTCTCATTTACTCTAGAATCAGAAAGAAAAGATTAGAAAAACAGTAATAAAAAATTACAAAACCCATTTCATAGTTACCAGAAATTAAGTAAATTTGATTGAAGCGTAGCCTACAACTGATTCTTTCTCACCAACCACATCACCACTTGTGGCATAAGAAAGAAGTTCACCTCTAGATGCACCTAATTTTTCACATGCTATCATAGTAGATGCAATTGCACCATAACCGCACGCCGAAATCTTCTTTGTATGTAAAACATGGTAAAACTCTTCCACGTTTAACCTCAAAATAGGATCAATTAACGCCTTATCTTGTTCATGTGCAAATACATTTTTTTCGTAATGTGTAAAATCAGATGATCCAATAATTATTAGTTTTTTTGTTTTTGCAATATCAGCTATAGCAGTTCCTACTTCTCTTGCAGAATCAACATCCTGCCTTCCCAGGATAATTGGTAAAATTTTTAATTTATTTGGAAAAATCGTTTGTAACATTGGGATTTGTACTTCAAGAGAATGATCTTTTGAATGTGAAAAAAAATCATCTTCAACAGTTTCTGTAATCTCCAAAAGATGTGAAGCTGCATCTGAATCAATTTCTATTAATCCAAGTGGTGTTTTCCATTGCCCATCAGATATTGTTGCAATATCACTACCAATACCCCAATGATTTGGACCTATTATCACAGCCAAATCAATATTCTGTGAAGAAATTGCATAGTATGAATGTGCAGCAGACGGACCTGAATACATGTAACCTGCATGAGGGCAAATTACACCGTAGATTTTTTTTGACTCCAAAGTTGGAAATTTTTTCCCAGGCCCAAACTTATGCATGAAACAGTTTTTAATGAATTGAGATAATTCATTAGGATCGCTTTGATAAAATTGTCCTGATACAACTGGATTTCTTATCATATTTTATCTGATAAAACCTATCTGATAACATTTTCACTATGCATCTGGATTTTCTTCCAAAAAATTTTTCAATGCAATTTTTAATACCAGTGTTTCGATTTTGAGTGATTTTTGTCCTGCAAGAAAAAAGTCTGTTGAGTCAGAATTCACTAGTATTGAGCTTGCACCATCCTCCATCTCAATTTTTCCAGTAGATCCATGATTCAGTAATTCATTCAGCTCCTGTAGATCTTCATGTCTAATGTATAATGTTTTTTCTTCATCTTCACTCAGTATCCAAGTAAATCTGCATCCTTTTTCACCTGGCAGATACGGTGTATCAATTCTAAATTCATCTGACAATAATTTACTCATATTCAATACACATAAAACAATTTTTCAAAAGAGAAGATTAATCTAACAGTCATTCATTTTTCAAACCTACAATGATAGAAAATCTATGGCTAATTCCATTAGGGTTTGCAGCTGGAGTACTAGGTTCAATTATTGGTCTTGGTGGTGGTATAGTAGCAGTACCTGTAATGACTTTTGCAGGATTTCCCCCAACATTAGCTGCAAGTAATAGTCTATTTGCAGCATTTAGTAATGCTGTAGCATCAACTGCAACATATGCTAAACAAAAAAGAATTGAATATGGAATTGGGATAAGATTAGGTTTAATGTGCATTCCAGGAACTATCCTTGGTGCATTTATCTCTGACATTATGACACCAGTAATATTTCAAATTTTATTTGCTCTAATTCTGATTTCTTCGGCAGTATACATTTTTGTCAAGAGGAAAATCACTGAAAAACCATATAATCTGAAAAACTCGATGATGGTTTTTGCTGCTGGGGCAAGTTTTTTTGCAGGCATCATTTCAAGTTTATTTGGAATAGGCGGAGGTGTTGTATTTGTCCCACTGATGGTAATTGGAATTGGTATATCCATGAGAAAGGCTGCACCCACATCACAACTTGTTCTGATATTTGCATCACTTAGTGGATTGATCGTCCATTCGTTTTTAGGACATCCAGATTTTACACAAGCATTGTTGTTATCTATAGGTGCATTTGGCGGTGGTCTTTTAGGCGCACGATTATCATTAGACATTAAAGAAATAAAATTGAAAATTCTTGTCACTATTGTATTAATGATTGCAGCCGTAAAATTAGTTATAGATTCGATGGAGGTTCCTTTTTAATTCTGTAAAGATTTTTTTTACAGGTTAAAACAACTTCCCCATCGTCATTTGTTCCTTCAAAATCAACACCAATCAAACCAAATTCACCATCGATATCTTTTTTCTCAGATATCGTGAATTTGAGCTTAAGAACTTGGTCAGTGTATAACGGTTTGAGGAATCTTGTTTGTCTGCTTTCCCATTCTTTGTCACCATCAATCCCATAAAGTATGATTAGATTTCCATAAATCTGCCTCAATCTGGTAAACTCACCTTCCATACGAGAAATTATTGCTCTACCAGAAACAATCTTAGGCTCTTTTTTACCAGTATCAATCTCAAACATTGCATTCTTTATTCGTGAAAATCCTAGATACTCATCAAGCTCGTCAGATGATATTGTGGTTGTTGAGTGGAATTGATCACCAATTTTTAATGAGGAAAATTTTTCCATTTTTATCTTGATTCATCAGGGCAAAATATTACTTCAGAACTTGAACCTGCTTCCTTTGTCACCAAATAATTTAATGTGTCTATGAGATTTTCATTACTAGGCTCTTTTCCATCAACAGTTCCTGGTAAAACTACAAACATTCTAACATTTGATTTTAGAACATCACTTAGTTCTTGATTAACTGTAGTTGCAAATGGTCTTAATGCACCTCTGAAAACTTCAGCTTTTGCTCTTGCATGACCACCAACTTTTTTTCCAGCAGGAAGAGCTGGTCCAATAATTACAATTCTTCCATAAGCTTCTTTGAATAATCTTGGGTCATCAGAACCACCTAAAACAAAAGATTCCATTGCATTTTGGGACACTTGGGCTGGTGTATTGATGAATTTGTTAACCAAGTCATCCCATTCACTTCTACTTAATTCAGTTAATTTGGAAAATTCTGGAACATCTCCTGTTATATGAATAAACAATGCATTAACTTCACTTCCATTATCAATAACTTTTGCACCTTTTTCTTCTAACATTGATTTTAGGTTAGTTGCATTTTGTGAGGCATCATCCGAATCATCATTTGTAATGACGCACGTAACTCCCTCAAAATTATTTTTTTCAGTTTTAGGAACAGATGTTCTAATGTGTGATTTGACAGGATAGAAAACCCTATCCCCTGGTATTATTTTTCCATTAAGAATTTTTGATTGTTCATCACCAGCAAGTGTGAGAACTGTCGTTGCAACTTGGTCTTGTGATAAAAATTGTTGATCTGGAATCATTGTTGAAGTATATTTTAGGATCTTTTCAGCGATGTATTGAACCTTATTTAGTATATTAGTAAGTGTAGTTTCTGGCTTACCTAGCTTTTCTGCAGCAGATTTTATCCCATCTTTGATAGTTTGATCATCTTCACCTAACAAGCCTACAATTTCGTTATTTGCAGCTTCGACTTCACTCGGTGAAAGTTCTTCAAATCCACTTACTCTAAGAAACTCA
>CAZIHG010000009.1:0-20553 GCA_964539205.1 uncultured Candidatus Nitrosopelagicus sp. | reverse complement strand
CAATATTTCCATACACACCAAAGATGACTAGAGGGCATTCTCTATGCTCTCACTGATGACACCGAATTTTTATAGACTCCAACTTTTTAAGGTAATCTAATAAATTGCCATTTTCTAAATGCATCTTAGTATAAAACACGGTCACCTGTTTTTCGATAAGTAATAACCTCTGCGTGGTTAATGGGAAATGTGTTAACATTGGCTTGCGTGCCATCAGGTATTTCAACTGTTACTTTCTCGGCAGCAGCAGATGATGGGTTTGGAGGGAAAGTGCCCCATGGAACAAAAGGTGCAAAAGCTAGACCTGTACCTGCGGCACCCATCAATTTTAGAAAATCTCTTCTAGAGAGATTACCAGTACCCTGACCTACCATTTAGTTTGAAATCTTGTCAGATTGGTTATAAACCTTATTTCATTGGTTGTTAACAATTTTTTGCTTTTTTTGTGAAAAAGCAACTGCAATTATGATCGCTACTGCAATACCAACTATGATTAGTATCAAAATAGGATCAAATTCTTGAAATTCTACTATCTGTGGTTTATCTAGTATTGTGTGATCTACAACAAACATCACTTGCTGAGTTATTGAATTTGCAGCCTTGTCAATTCCCATGATACTAATTTCGTATGAACCATCTTCCATGGATGTTGTATTAAACGAATATGTTGTTTTGTCTGTTATTCTTTCACCAGTTGGAAGTAAAAATGTGATCATATCTTTTTCAGGTAAATTTGTATCAGTTAGTTTCAAATCAAGAAAAAGGCTGTTAGAAACTATAGTATTATTTTTTGGTGATTTTATCTCTAATGATGGAGGTTCATTATCAATTATGAAACTAAATGATTCTATTGTTTCAAGACCTACACGATCATTTGCACTAATAGTAAGAATATGTGAACCATCAGATAGATCTGATACATCTAATTGATCTATTGGAGTTTCAATTTCAATTCCATCTATCATGTATGAAACACTAACTAAATTATCTTCAATAATCTGAGGTAAAATTTTATCTTCTGCAGTCATGAAATTTGGTAATTCCAAAATGATTTGTGGTGGTGTATTATCAGGAGTTATTGTTGTGAATTTTGCAGCAAGTGTTATTGGTTCTGTTAACTCTTTACCTTCAAACAATGTTGAATGAACTAGAAGTGAGTATGTTCCTGTCTGGTTAATTGGTGCAAACAGCACAGTGGATGTGTCATCTTTGTTTTTAACAGGAAAGAATCCACCACCCTGACTGAAGGGAGTTGTACCAAGCCAATCAATAGATGGCCAGCCTAAAAAGTGACCAAATACGCCAGTTGGCATGTTAGTTGATATAATTTTTCCTTGTGGATCCATAACAAAAACAGAAAGATTTGTGTTTTTTTCTTCCCATGAAAATTCAATTGCACCGGAATTAATTGTGTTATCATCAACATGCAAAAAGTATTGTCGCCAATCACCTGTCATGTAACGATTTGTCATATCAAATGCACCTTTTACAAAACCATTACCATAATTAATTCCGTTTTGTTCTCCATGAACTACAACTGGAATGTCTTTTTCGACTGCATGAGTAATTGCATAACTAACGGGAACGCTAAGCTTGTGATGTTTACCTTCAAACATCAAAAACCCATCATAAATTCCTGTAGTTTGATCTAATGTAGTTGTTATAGTGGAATTAATTTTTACATTACTTAATGGTGGAATAGAAATGCTAGTCTTCTCAACTGACAAATCATTCCAATTATCTTTTCCAAAATAACTTGCAGTTAATGAATAATCCATCGATGTGGAATTTTGTTTTATATCACCACCCCAAAAAGAATACCTTGAAGGAACAGGGTATATGCCAACTATTGGAGTCTCGTCAAATTTTTCTTTTGGTTCACTAACACGTAATTCTTGAACAGTGCCCCAAGAACCACCTCTATTCACTAAGGAAAGTTCATCACTTGAGATTTCTGTATCACTGTTTTTATCATCCCAATCGTATAGATAAAGCGAGGATATTCGCAAATCATCAGCATAGATTGGATTTGTTTTATTCATGAAAGTGTCAAATTCAAAATTAGCATTAAGTACGAGTAATGATGAATCTTCTGGGAATTTACTTATTGATGTTGCATTTTGTTCGCTATTGATTTGTGACGTAAAATTACTAAAGGGAATATAATTTGGTCTATATGTTTTCGATTTATTTAAGATGGGATCTTGAAGGTGGGTTTCTGTTGTTCCATTAATGGAAAATTCCCCAATTAGTTTTAGTTTTTGAGGAATTATGCGGATTTCTAGAGTCTTGTTAGCAGGATTTTCAATAGTAAATGTTGTTGTGCTAGTTTCGCCTGGTGCTAGTCGACCACCAAACCAACTTGTTTGTGGTACTTCTTTTAGGGATATATTGAATTCATCAAAACCTAATGCTGTTGAGTTAATATTATTTATTGAATCACGTAAAACTGACTCGATATTTGATGATGTCATTGAATTATGTACAACGAAAGTTCCACCATGACCATTAACACTTCGTACAGCTTGGAATGAATCTACTAATCCTGTTCCTTGAGTGAATACATCATTTTGCAAGTCACTAGCAGAAGACATTAAAATATTTTTTACATTGTATGGTGTGAACGATTCTGATTTTTCATTAAGACTTTGCATTACTAGAGCTGCACTTCCAGAAACAATTGGTGCAGCCATACTTGTACCACCAAATAATGTCACTGCTGGATCTGTATAATTAATTGCAGTTTTTGTGACCGTAGTTGGTGTAAAACTATATGCCCCGATACTCATAAGATCTGGCTTTGGATCACCGATGATACTGGGTCCTCTGCTTGAAAAATCTACGATGTGATCTGCATGTTTTGTATTATTTCCAAACCTTGGTTCATCTTTGAATGGTCCATAACCAACAAAGATGTTATTAGTTGTTGCACCAACAGTGATTGCTGATTGTGAAGTGCTAGGAAAACCAATTGTTCCATATCCATGACCAGAGTTACCTGCACTGATTACCATAAGAACTCCAGGATAATCATCTGTGAGTGATTCTGGTACGGATAAAGCTGCCATAACAAGTGAAATTAAATCGTGACCTGGTGCATATTCAAAAATAGGAAAATTTGATACGCCCCAACTGTTTGATATTATTTGTGCTCTTGGTTCACCAGAAAACTTCCATTTAACATCATCATTGTTGAATCCTGCAGACCATAACCATGAGTATACTATATCTCCAAACCACAATGCTTTTACAGGAATTATTTTTGCATCAGGTGCAACTCCTTTAATTGTAAATTTTTTTGTGTCATTGTAAAGATCATATTCTACAATTCCTTTTGATGCAATAGTTGCCGCACTTGATGTACCATGACCAAATGGATCAGTCATAACACCAAAAAATTCGCCATTACGATCCATTGGTGGCAATAGTGTTCCATTAATTGCGCCTATTGTATCAAGCATTTCTGCTTCATCATTAATTACACCATAAATGTCAAGAACTTGGGCTCCAATTGTTCCTGCACTATAATCAGATTCCCCATCCGAATCAAAATCATATAATAGAAACTCATTTCCACCACCAATTTTTCTTGGTGTTTCATCTGTAAAATCAAAATCGTAATCAGGTTCTTCATCTTCACTGTCTCTGATGTAATCTTTCCAAGATGTTGACATATCAGCAATTATTGTGTCATAAAATCCAGATTTTTCAGAGTCGGTCACTAACACAGGCACAACTTGTAATTGTGATGATGCAACTTGATACATAACACCAAGGTGATAAATTCCACTTTGTGAGCTAATATAATCATGCATGTTTCTACCAATTTTCATGTCATCACTGATCGTTCCATTAAGTATTGGACCACTTCCAATCATGGGATATAATGAATTATAGACTAAGAGGGATGTTCCATTACCATTGTTTGCAAGGTTCAAATATACACCTTCATTTTTTGGTTTGACATATACAGAAGAGGTAGTATTTAATTCACTAATTTTTGATTTTGAGAAATTTTTTATGGTTCCATATTTATCGATGTTAGCAGCAAAAGTTGCATTAGTAAGAATTATTCCTTGACCGTCAGCATCAAGCATGATTGGTACATTTTCACTATCCCTAGCAACTGAATGTTGCATATCTTTATTTGAAAAATCAACTCCAGTATCTACTACTGCAACTGTAATATCATTACCAGTCACATTATACAAATTATGTACTTGTCTTGAGTTTGCAAGATTTCCTACTTCGGAAATTTTTGCATGAGGATCATATTTGATATATTCTGAATGAAAATCTAATGGAAAATCTTCCACAACACTAAGTCCAGCTGATTCTAATGTTGTAATTTTATTTTCAGGCATTGTTACAACTGAAAAAAAACCATTTGAAGAAGAAACTGAATTTGAAATTCCGTTTGTTATGGCATCTAGGTCACTTGTGGAGCCATAACCAAATACAATATAGCGTTTTAAATTTTTAGTATTATCAGATTCGTTGATTGTAATTATGTCAGAAGTTTTTTTAATTTTATCAAAATTAAATGAGAGTAAGTTGTTTTCAATCATATCACCTCCAATATATCCAGATGACTCAATAACTAAAATTGGTAGAAATGCCAAAATGAAAAAAACTAATGCAAATTTTATCATGGTAATAAAATAATGCTTGGAATATTATAATTACCTTCTTCTTGCTATAATAACAATTTGCAATGCAAGAATTATTGCAATAGATGACACGATTGGAAATAGTAGTGCGTTAAGTTGTGATGAACCTTCTTCAATATTTTCAACTGAGGCGAAAATTGTCTCTACACTTTGATCAATATTTTCTACACTTTCATCAATGTTACCACTTGCTGATTCTAATGTTGAACCAAATTTTGAAGTCTCTGTCTTTAATCTTTCAAGTTCTTTTTCAGTGTCATCTAAAACTTTATTGAGTTCTAAAATTTGATCAGATATTCCAGAAATATCTTGTGTTAAAACGTGTGTTGCTGCACTTCCATGTGAAATGTTACCTTCATCAAATGTCACCATATGAAATACATATGTTCCCTCTAACCCAGGGAAATAATCTACAAAATACAAACCCTGATGTAAGGTACTGAGTACTTCATCAAGATTTTCTACTTGACCATTTGGTAAATGAACATGTGATGTCCCCAAAATTGTTTTTGGATCATCACCGATTAGCAATCCATCACTTGAAGTTTGAACAAATACCCTAAAGAGACTACCAACTGCACCTGTTTCTGGTGCAAAGACTGTTGTTGTGATATCTCTTTTCACTGGTATGCTAGTAAGTTCTGATGTTGAAGCAAATTTAATATCAAATTTCTTAGACAGGCCCCCCTGTTGGTTACTAATTACTTCTAGAATGTATGAACCGTATGGTATGTTTGGTGTAGGTTCACCCCAGTGTAGCAGAGAGTGTTGGAACGTACCATCACTAGATGTCATTATTTGCTCAAACTCTGCTATCGTGTTATCTGGTGCAAAGAGTCGTATTATGATTGGCTCAGTTGGTTCTCCATGTCCATATACAAACAACGGCTCCCCTGGTGCATAGACCAATTGAGGTATAGCTACATCAAGCTCTGCAAATCCATCTGTAAATAACACTGATGAAAATAACACGATGGATAAAATAATTATAAGAACTTTCATTTTGATTTATTGTAAATTAGGTTATAGATATGACTTCTGATTTTTTGATCTAGATTTAGTCTATAACTATCGTTAGGTTTTGAATTAAAAAAAAGAAAAAAGGGAAAGTTTGATTGTCTAACGTGTGTGTTCTTATACGACTTGTATAGAGACTGATGCGGTATCAGATAATGCAGTTGGATTATCTACGCTCTCCCATACAAAGACTGTTGCTTCGTATGAACCAGATGCGCTAGGTATCCATGACAATGCTGGGCTGAAGGATTGACCCGCAGACAGCTGTCCTGTTATCCATGCCAATGAGACTGTAACACCATCGCTATCCTGTACCTGTACTAAGTATGCAAATGACTGGTCACCGTCCTGTCCGTTGACTAGGTCTGCCTCAATCTGTACCTGTTGATCAACTGATACCTCAGCTAGTGAGTTACCAAATGCGTCAACAACTCTTGCGTTAGCAACTGGTGCTCTCTCAAGAGGTGGTGTTTGAGTGCCTATAACGGCAGTGGATGATACGTCAATGTCATCGGAAGTACTATATGGTTCAGGTAGTGTGTGGTCAGAATATTCAGCTGTAATTGAATCGCCTTCAGAAACTCTTAGTGTATGTCCGCTGGATGCATCATCACTTGTGAAGAATACAGTTCCTTCGAAGACACCAGTAGATTCGTTGGTTTCAGTTACAGTGAGTTCAATACCACCAGAGTCAGAATCAGAGTAAACATCAACTTTGAAGTTTTCTACTGAATCTGGATTAGTGTTCATGTCCGGATCAACAACGCTTACGATTGCACTTGATGATGACAAATATGAGTCCTCATCATAGGATACTTCACCAATGTTCCATCTGATCAAGCTAGATGATACTACTGTTGAATCCTCTGTATATTCAAAGGATACAGTAACTCCATCTGATTCACTTGATTTCAATAATCCATCAGTTGGTCCTGCTGCGCTGGCTGCCTGTGTTCCGAATGGTCCATCGTTGGTTCCATCACCATCAGAGTCGTGTGCGAATCCGATTAATGTGATTTCACCCCAGAAGATACCAGTATCAGGTCCAGTTTCAACCATCTTGTATGCTGTGAGCTTGCTTTCTCTGGTTTGAGCCGTTAGGGTCTTTCCAGATCCACCAATCTCATCTACAAGAGCGCTGTCTGTGTTGTGATCAGGTGCTACGATTGTTACAAATACTCTATCAGACCATGTATACACTTTGCTGTCCAATTCGATGGTTGCACCGAAGTTGGAAGTATAGATTGTCAGTTCGATGTCTTCAGTATCATCGTTATAGTTATTTTCACCAGATGGACCATAGTCGACATATTCTAAGTCGATTTGTTCACCTTGGTCTACAACGGTTGATGAAGAGCCTACTGTGCCTGGCATCTCAATTACTGTCTGGAATATACCAGTATCACTGCCTGTTTCTCTGAATGCAGAGGGTTCGGCATCGAATCCGGTATTAGAGTCGTTAAGATTGACTATTCCAGCGTCAGAGTCCCATTCAACTAAACCTAGTGTGTAACTTTCTACTGAGTCACTATCTAAGTTCAAGTCTGCATCGACAATTGTGATTATTGCATCAGAACCAATGACATATACAGATTTGTCTGATAATAGGCTACCAGTCCTCAAATCTAATGTTGAGGAATCAGTAACTAGATATGAGTTACCAGATGCGTCTGTTGGGTCAGTATATTCTGCTGTAATTACGTCACCTTGTCTTAGTGCAGTGTTGCCTAGGGATGAGAATACAGTTCCGTTAATTTGGAATTCGTGATCGAATACACCAGATGTTGCTTCAGTTTCAACTAATGCGAAGTTACTTAGGAGTGTGCCTGTAGTTGAACCTCTTACTGCTTTGATTACCACTTTACCGGCTGGGATTGTGTCCTCACCAGATGGTGATGTATCATAGTCAGCATCAGTTACTGCTACAGTGATGGTTACGTTACCATCGTTTCCTGAGATGTAAGCATCATCGTGTGCCATAAACTGTGACCATGTGAATGGTACTGGATATACGCTTCTGTCTAATGCGACAGAACCGGAGTTGGCGGAAACCGTTGCGGCTGCGCCTACTTCTATTTCATTACCACCTACGTCTTTAAGGTCGTTATAGTTCACAAAGATGTCTTCACCAGTTGTTGAAGTTTTTACTGCGTTCGATGCACCACCACAGTATTCAGATGGTATCTGGAATGTTCCAGTAAATACACCAGATGCGATACCGGTTTCAGTTAATTGGAAACCTTGTGCTGTGAGACCATAGTCGGCATCACATGTATCGTCAAATAGTTTGTCACCAAAGTACACATCTAAGATGTGTGAGTTTGATGCACCTGAATCACCGGTTGTATGGTCGAATGTATCGCCATCACCGACTAAATCGTCAGCTTGTGTAATATACACGTCAATAAGTTCGCTATCGCTATTGAGATCCATGTCTGTCACAGTTATTGTAATTGTGTCAGCTACTTTGTAGCTTTCAGAATCAAGAGTTACTACACCACTGTGGGTTGGAGCATCTACTTGATCAGCAATACCTGTGAAAACACCGTCGGCATCTGTATCATTATATTTGATTCTTGGAGCATCTGTTCCAGTCTCGTCTGCGGTCATCAACATGGTGACCTCATCATCGATTGGAGTTAGAGTTGCTGAAAGATCTGCGTCTATAGTGTTGTTGTTGACCATGATGAATTCTACAGCGCCTACAAAGACACCTGTGTTATCATCAGTTTCTTCAACTTCAACGTGATACTTACCGTGGTTATCGTTCATACCGAATGCCATATAGTTAACAGCGAATGGATAGGTTGTGTTAGCTGTAGTAAAGGTTGATCCTATTGTGGATTTTACTATACAATGGAAATCATCCTCGGTTGCTGAATACTCAGCAGTACCATAGGAGACAACTCCTTTGTTAGCTTGTGATGTTGCAGCACCGATTTGTACTGAATCAGCTTGACAGAAAGATGAAACATCGTATCCGATGTACTTCTGTGCTAAGCTTGCATTCATTCCGTTAAGTGTTGCTGAACTTCCTGTTAATCCGTCACCTACTGAACCAACTGTTACACCAAGTTCTACTTGCCAGATTGGTGAATTAGTGTAAGTTGTTATGGCAGTATCTAGATGCTCTGCTATAAGACAAATTCCACTTATTCCATCACAATCTTGAATTGTGACATTGGCGTAGTGTGTGTTTTCCACTGGTGATATTGCATCACCCATGGTAATAGTTGGTACGTTTGTTGATGCGGATACAGTTAGATCTTCATCAGAATTAGGGTTTTTGTTCCTATCTTCGTCAACGAGTGTTACAGTAATTGGTTCTCCAGAGTTCCACTCTTCACCAGCTTCTTCGCCGGCCATATCGATACTTCCACCGAAGTTGGTAACAACTAATGATTGTGCACTATCGTTATAATCGATAGTTGCAGTTGTTCCTCTCAAAGCACTTGCGCTTGTATCGAGAGAAGCATCATCAGCGTCATCAACGTTAGTAAAGATACCAGAGTTGGAAGCGGATTCCCAGAATACATGGTAACCACTTGCTGAATTTGACTGTAATCCAGAAACGCTATCCAAAGTAATATCACTATTTAATACCGGTGTACCGGATGAGCTGGCATCATAATCAATGATTAATTTACCGTTGTCACCGAAACCGCCATTAGAATAGAAATCTGCAAATGTTGCCGAAGAGTTGTATGATATACCATATGAACCGTTTGTGAGGAAGATGATTGTATCTTCAACAGTTGGGTCAATGTTTAGGTGTTGATCATAGATAGTCATTGGGACATCTGCGTCCATTGGGGATGTGTTTCTAGCTAATTCTATATATGCAAAGTCTTCAGTATCATCTCCACCATAAATCAATTCGACGTATTCGTTCGCACCTGGTTTTTCAAATTCGACTTCTACTGTGTCGTCATTTGCAAAGTTCCATGTTTGAATGAAAGGCCACATATATGATGTGATGTTGTGTTGTCCTGCTTGAGAAAGTGTTGCGTCGAAGCCTGCATAACCTGATGTCTTTGATGCATAATCAGATAGATCAGGATGACCATCTACCAATGACATTGACGCAGTTTGCGTGTTTGTCTTGGAGTTGCCATGTGCTACCCAAATTTGTGCATTAGATGCAACGGTTATGTTACCAGTTCCGTGACCGGTTGCTACATTGTTACTTACTGCACCAGTTGATGGTCCAGAGCCAGACGATTGTCCGACACCATAAACAAAGTTTGCATTACCGACATGAAGTGCAGATATTTCGTCAGTACTACCGAAGTAGCCATACCAATATCCGTCATCTCCTTGTACCATACGTAGAGTGTTACTATCTACCTCTACTTCTGGTTCGGATTGTACTTCATCAGTTTCATCTCTTGCGGGATCTCTAATAATGACTTCACAGATTTGACCACCACCAAAGGTGTTGCCAAACATCTCATTTTCACAAGAAATATACATCAGTCTTTCGTCTGCTGCTGCTTCTGGTGCAAATGATGGTGCGGCTATAGTAAGTCCGCCTGCGACCATTATTGACATTATTGTTAGACTAGTTAATTTTCGTCCTAGTTCGTTTTTCATGTTATTGGCATTTTTTCCAAAAATTGATATTTAAGGCTAATGGACAATTGGTCTACAAAAAAGCCTTTTTTTGAATTTATTTCAGTTCTAATCAATAATTGATCTATATTCTATAATTTTGGTTGTAAATATTACACTTTCTACTGTTTTTTTCAGTTTTCTAGGCACAAAATTCGCATTTATGCCAAATTTTTTACATAAAATCCATCAAAAAACTGATCTATTTTCCATTTTTTGAGTTTTTGAGCCTAGTTTTAGGCTCTACTGCTATTATGACTTGGACAAATTAGATTATTCTGAATTATTAGGTGTACATTGGAAGTCAATTTCATATTAATTTCAACGAAAATACCAAAGTCTGTTATCACAAAGTCTACAAATTCAATTCTTGATCAGAATCTAAGAAAACAATCACTGAGAAATTAACTTGTAGACATATAAAAGTTGGAACTGTCTTCTATATCAATAATTAGTTTAATTCTATAGATTTCACTGGAAACTGGTGTTAAATCATCTCATACTATCGATAAAAGATGTTAAAGATATTAAATTGAAAAATGTCATTAAATAAAATAAGAAAAACTATTAAGATTAAACCACACAATATAACCATGGGAAAAATTATTGCGTGTAAGACAACTGAACTTGATAGTGGAAAAATGAAAAAGGTCATAGTTGATGGAAAAGAAATTGTAATATCTAATGTAGATGGAAATTACTTTGCATGTGATGATACATGTACACATTCTGGTGCTAGTTTGTCAGAAGGCACAATAAATAATTCTACAATAACTTGTGGATGGCATGGAGCTCAATTTGATTGTACTACAGGAAATCTTGCCAAGTTTCCAGCAAAAATAAACAACTTGAAATCATATACGGTAACAGTAGAATCAGAGGATATTTTTATAGAAATATAGTTGTTGGGAAAAAATGAGCAACGAAAATAAAACATCACTTGACAATGCAATAAGAACATTAAACCAACTTGCATCAAGTCACTCTACACCAAAAAATTTTAAAAAAACAATCAACGATTTAATAATAGAATTAAAAACAGAAGAGTATTCTATATCTGTTAGAGCAGCAAACGCTATAAGTTCATTAGATGACATAACACAAAATCCAAACATTCCTTCTTTTGTTAGAACATCATTATGGCAAGTAGTGTCAGTACTTGAAAGCATAAGAGAATAAATTACCATTGTACATTTTAATAAAAATTGAAAATTGAAGAATATCTAAAAACATTACCAGAATCAATATTATCAGGTCAAGATGTTCAGTTACCTAAGGAAACATTTAGAGAGATATTCAAATTTGTTAGTCTCGGAAAAGACGATATTTTCTATCATTTAGGCTGTGGTGATGGAACAGGATTAGTTATAGCAAAAGAAGAATTTGGTGCAAAGAAAGTTATTGGTATAGACAACTCTGAAGAAAAAATACATTTGGCGGAAAAATTGTGTGCAAACAAAGATAAAACTGATGTAGAAATAATTTGTAATGATGTTATTGATGCGACAATAGATGACGCAGATGTAATTCTTTTTTGGTTTACAGATGAAAATGTTTTGAAAAAAATGATGACAAAGTTTTCAAATCTAAAACATGGAACTAGAATAATTACAATTTGGGGACCATTACCTGAATGTCTACCATACGCAATCAGCTTTCCTTACATCATAAATCAGATCCCATTAAAAAAAGCAAAAGACTTGAAGGAACAACTACTTGCGATCTTTGATGTTAAATGTGTTGACTTTGTGACTGCGTGGGAATTTGCAGAGAGATATACTAATGCGATAGGTCGTGATAATCCGGAAAATGATCGGTTTCTTACGATCATGCAATCGCTCGTAATCTGGATTAACGCAAAGAATCTTGGAGTTGCATGTGGTGATGAAATACCTGAATCAATCACAACATACATTTCGATTTTAAAAAGTTACTTCAATATTGAAATTGAACACTTGATAAAATAATCTCGTCATACTTTTATTTTCATAATCTAATATTATACATGGAAGAACGAATTAACATCAATGTTTCTGCAATTGATTATGATAAATCAAGTAAAAAAATTCAGCAAACACTTGGACGGCTTGAAGAAATGGTTCATGGTCATGATGACTTTGTTATTACAGATTCGGAATTTGCATTCGGCTGGCATTTTTATGTTGTCTCAATAAATAGGGAAATGGTTCAAAGACTATCAAGTCAATTAGGTGCAGAGTTTGAAAATCTAAAGGGTAAAGGATTGGACAAAAAATTTCTTACATGGCTAACTAACCAGGTATCGGAGAAGGATATCAAGGTCAAATTTGCCATAAAAGAAGAAATGGAATCAAGCAAATTTGGAATTTTTTAATAAATTAAGAGGCCTCCGGGGGGAATCGAACTCCCGTCCGCGGCTCCACAGGCCACTATACTAGCCACTGTACGACGGAGGCCACAAAAAAACAGATTGTATTTGCTGTATTAATCTTAGTGTATAGGCTACTTTCGGAACTTATTTCGTATGTTACTTAGCTTCTTACGCCCGAATGGGAGGACACGATACTGTTTTGTCCATCTGTATGTTATCACAATTGAGATTGTTGTTGCAATAATGAGTATTGGTATTACCCATATGTATGAAATATGTAGATCAGGAATTCCAAATACGGTTGCCAGTGTGTTTGGAACAAGCACAGCAGTCGCTGCTACTGTTAACCAAACAATTAGCTTGGTTAGTTGATTTGAAGATTCTGTGTTAATTGCTGTAATTCCAGTTGAGATCACTTCCAAAACATTTTCAGCCATCTGAATTTGTCTGTCTAGAGTTGCCAGTACAACTTCAAATTTTTCTAATACATCATCATCGTCTGATATCATATCAGGGTCACCATACTTTATGTTTCTTATAACGTCATGTGTTGCCCACACCGCGTTAAGAAAAGATAATACTGAACGTTTCATATTAGAAAGTTCTAGTGACAAGTCTCTACTAATCTGACGTGAACCTGCAAGATCAATTTCGATCTGTTCTGCTCTTTCTACAATTGATCTAAGAACAGAAAAGTTTGTTTCACTTATCTCATCTAGTAATCTAAAAAGTAGCATTGTTTGTCTTTCTGCCCAAGTTTCAGGGGATTGTGGAAGTTTTCTCATGAGTGATGTAGAATAATTGTAAAGCTTCGTAATTTTTCCACCATAATCATCATGTATAGTTAGAATTAGATCTTTTTTCATGAAAATTAGGCAAGGTGATGTTTGAGTTCTACTCTCACCTGTGAAAATAAATGGTACCATGATTCCAAGTGTATCACCAGCATCCTCATATTCGGTAATGTAACCAGAAAGCAAAGTACTTGCACTCATTGAAAAGTCTAATCTTTCAAGAATTTTTGGGGCTTCCTCTACAATATCATCTACAACAACCTCTATCCATGTTAGATTACCTAGAGAAACTGTCTTTGCAGCTTCTTCTAGGTTAATACTTTCTTTCTTGAATGGAATTCCTTCTTCCTCAATACCTGCAATACTTACTGTTTTTAGCATGGCAATCTGACTGATCGCACTAATATACACTTTTTCGCAAAGCAACATAATAGATTACTTTGATTTTTTTCGTTTCTTCTTTTTGTTTTGTGCTCTGCGGATCATCAACGAAAGTATAGTTCCTGCAGGAATACCAACTAAAGTGCCTATAGAAACATACGGAGCAATGAAAAAGTCTCCTACCCAAATTCCCCAATCATTAGTAATTTCCATGAACATTTTTGGACGTAATAATAATGGAACTGATTGTGTCTCGGTCTTTTCTTCATCAAGATCATCAGTATATGAAACTAATACCTTAACTGGAATTGTATATTCACTTGTGACATCCTTGATTGGGGTAATCATTTCTGCAGTTACTGTATATGGTTCTTGTTTTTCTAAAACAGATATAACATATGATGTATCTCCACGAAATTCTATGTCTGATGGTGTAATGATTTGTACTGTCACATCTTTGAGATCTATATCTTCAGAAATCACTGTTGTCTCAAATGTAAATTCTGAATTAGAAAATATTGATTCTGGAGTCACAGTTTCTATTACAATTACTGGATTTCCATAGACATCAATTGGCAATGCAATATTAGTCTGGGTTGCTTCCATTGGATCAATATTATTGCTAACAAGCACCTGTGTATAATCAATATTAAGGAAGTGAGTTCCTTCATTTGCAGTATCACTAACTTGATAATCTATTGTTGTTCCAAAAGAACTTGTAGTTGTTAGCTCTTCAATGATGATTGTATCATTTCCAAGTGTAGTAAAAGCACCATCTAGATTACTAAAAATAAATGAGATGTCTTGTTTGTTTTCCCATCCATTATTTTGTAAAAGAATTGAGATAGAAAATACACGTTCTGTCATTACTGAATCTGGATATGTGATTTCAAGATCCATTCCTCCTTCCATTGACTGCTTTAGAGTCTCAGCGTATGAATATGGAATGAGGGTAACTGTAAAAACAATAGCCAAAAAAACAAAGATACCTTGCATATAGATTATCAGAGTTACTAGAATTTTAGAATTAGCATTTTAGTTTGGCTTTTTAGATTTTAACTGTAAACTTAAAAGTAAACCAAATCAATGAAATGAGTATGAGTTGTTCTGGTGAATTTGTCGAAAAAGAACAAGAGCTTATACAGATCAAACCAAACATTGTGGAACAACTAAAGAAAGCAAAGTATGGTGTTGCAGATCATTCTACTGTCGAATTATGTCATTGGACAAAAAAATCATTTAGAGACGAAGGTACTTGCTATAAGCACAAATTCTATGGGATCAGCACACATCGTTGTATGGAATTTTCTCCTGCTGGTATGCATTGTGAGAATAGATGTGTATACTGCTGGAGACCTATGGAATTCTATGATTCATTGGCAATGGAACCAGAAAGAGTTGCAGAGCCTGAAGAGATAATGCAGAAGCTAATGACTGAAAGACGAAAACTCATAATGGGACATTATGGTGACCCAAATCAAGATAAACAAAAGCTCGACGAATCACTTCTTCCAAGTCATTATGCAATATCATTATCTGGAGAGCCTACAATGTATCCAAAGCTACCAGAATTGATAAAGTACCTAAAGTCACTGCAGGCAACAAAATCAATCTTTCTTGTGACAAACGGACAGGAACCAAACATGATACAACGATTAGCCGATGAGGATGCACTTCCAACACAATTGTATTTATCAACAAATGCTGCAGATCATGAATCTTTTTTGAAGGTTAACCGACCAAGATATGATGATTCTTGGAAAAGGTGGAATGAAACACTTGATATGATTTCCAAATTAGATACAAGAACAGTATTACGAATTACTCTAATTAAGAATTGGAATGACTCTAAGGAAATGATACCATCATTCACGGAAATGTTTGATAAATCAAATCCACATTTTATCGAGATAAAATCTTACATGCATATAGGAAGATCAACGAATAGACTAGAGCATGAAAACATGTTGAATATGGATGAAGTTAGAAGTTTTGCCGCGGATGTCTCACATTCTAGTGATAGATTCTCAATAATGGATGAGAGTGAGATTTCACGTATAGTGATACTTCAAAACAAGAAAAGATTTACTGATCGATATCTTTCAGCGTATTTAGATACCAATTAGAAAATTTTGTTAGTGATGCAGCTCTATGAGAAAATTTGTCTTTATCGGATACATTTGCATATGTTTTTGATTCACCGTTAGGTATGAAAATTGGATCATATCCCCAACCACCTTTTTCTATAACAGATGAAATTTTTCCAGGTATGCTAGACTCAAACAATTTTACACCGTGTTCAGTTGAATAATAAGCAATAATTGATACAAACTTTGCATCTCGAGTTTGAGAATTTTCTAACAACTTCATAATTCCCTCATTTCCAATTGTATCATAAACATATGATGAATATGGACCTGGAAAACCATGAAGTGAATCAATGAAAAGCCCATCATCTTCTATAATTACAGGTTTCTGAACAAGCTCGTAAGCATTAACTGCCTTATGTTCTGCAATATCATTAAGATTATTTGATTGTATTTCTTGCAATGTTGTTTTGAAAAAATCAATTTGCATACCTAGATTTGAGAGAATTCTTTCTGCTTCTTGAAATTTATTTTTGTTTGATGATACAAAAAATAATTCAGACAACTGTTGCATACCTTCCACGACTCTCTATAACCGCAACCAAGTTTAGTATCTTCTTACTATATTTCAGACCAACTGCTCTAGAATATCCATTTTGGAAGTTTTTCCAAGATTTTTCCATCACTTTCGCATGTGCACTGTTTAAAATTTCTTTGAATAAACGTAGATCAACTGCATGATCGTCTGGCTTTTCTGTCCTACTTGCAAGACCGAAATCAATTAGAAATAATTTTTTCTTATTTATAATAAAATTTGATGTAGTAAGATCACCGTGCATTATACCATTCTTATGCATGGTGCCCACAATTTTTCCTATTTCACCACAAACCTTTACAATATTATTATCATCTATTTCGCGTACTGTTTTGCCTTCAATATACTGCATTAGAATTGAATAATTACTCACATCCATAAAATAGATTAACGGAGTTGGGACGCCAAAAGACTTGACTTGTGAAATTATTTGTGATTCTCTGATTGTTCGTTGCTTTCTAATTTTTTGATCTAGTATGGAATTTCGATATGGCTTTTTCTTTCTAATTTTTAGTATTGCATTTCTGCCATCCCATACAGTTGAGAATATATCAGCCTCAGCTCCTCTCTTGATTAGCTTCATTAAGATTATATCTTAATTTGGGAATTAATAGATAATGATGTTAAATTATGATGCCCCATTATACAGACCACCATCAGAAGCAAAATCACTAATTTTTCAAGTAACTCTTGGATGCTCATTTAACGAATGTTCCTTTTGTGACATGTATAGAAGTAAGGAATATTCAGAACGCTCATGGGAAGAGGTGAAAGGAGAAATTGATCTTATGGCAAAGGTTATGCCAGACACAACAAGGATCTTCCTTGCAGATGGTGATGCACTTAATTTATCAACTGATTATATGATAAAAATTGTAGAATACATTTATCAGAAATTTCCAAATCTTGAACGTGTTTCATGTTATGCAATGCCAATGAATCTTCTTAAAAAAAATCCTGAAGAGCTTGATAGAATGAACAAAGCTGGGCTTAACAGACTATATCTTGGAATAGAAACTGGTAATGATATTATACTAAAAAAAGTCACAAAAGGTGCTAATCAGAAAACAATGATCAAAGCATGTGACAAGGCAAAAGATGCAGGATTTACACTATCATGTATGGTCATACTTGGACTTGGAGGAAGTAAATACACAAAAGAGAACGCTATTGATACTGCAAAAGTGATCAATGCAGTAAAACCAGATTATGTGGGTGCACTCACACTTTATCTTGAAAATGGAATAAAGAATGAGTTTCTTACAAAGTTTGAAGGAGAGTTTGTAAGATTAACAGATTCCCAAGCAATAGACGAGCTTGAACTTTTAATATCAGAAATTGATGTTGAGAATGAAATAATATTTCGTGCAAATCATGGTTCAAATGCATATAATGTTGGAGGTACATTCCCACAAGACAAGTTGGATATGCTTGAAAAAATTGCATGGATGAAAAAACATCCTGAAGTTGTGCGTCCAGAAGGTCTACGTGGATTCTAGATCTAAATATTTTCTAAAATTGGTTTCAAACTATCAGGTAGTTCAGGTAATTCTGTATGACTAGTGTTATTCTGTATTATTTCCGGTCCAATACGTCTGACGCGTTGGGTGCCTATGAGTGTGTCTAAGCTACGCTGAATGTCTTTTTCTGATAAAGTGGTTGCAAGCTTTTGAAAAAGTTCTTCTTCTTTTTCATATTTTTCAATTGCATACTGTACTATTATCATCTTATCATTCATAGATAATTCAGTCATTAATGATTAATCATTTTGTCAGTCAAATATATTTTAAAATGGGCCCGCGGTGATTTGAACACCGGATCTTCGCCGTGTAAGGGCGACGTCATAACCGAGCTAGACTACGAGCCCTTTCAAAAATTCTTGTTAAAATGAATTTAAGTCTTTGATAAGGCAAAAAATAGAATTAAATCATCCATACATATTCAATCTTGGATATGGAAAAACTAGTTGTTGCCAAGTTTGGTGGAAGTGCGATAGGTGTTGATGGTGAAGGAGTGCCTACCATACTGAATAGAATAACTAGCTTAATGACTGATTCAAAGGTCATAATCGTATGTTCAGCGCCTTTGACTCTAATCGATGGTAAAAAGAAATCACTTACGGATGTAATGCTGAATCTTGGAAACAATGCTGCTGAAGGTAATAATGTCAGTATAAGTGATATCGAGAAATCTTACTTGAAGATTCTTGAAATGATTAATGATGAGAACAGAGAAGATTGTAAGAATACAATTGATGAAATGTTGGAATTAGCTTCCAAATCATTAACAGAAGCTAAGAATCAAGGTAGGTTTGAAGACGAGATACGTGCAAAGGCACTTGCCTACTCAGGCGAAGTCCTTATGTCATATGTTCTGAATCTGATTATGAAAAGTAATGGTATCAAATCAGAATCAGTAAAACTAGAAGACTGGCCTATAATCACAGATAACAATATTGAATCAACTAACTTCCTCTTTGATCTGTCAAATCAAAGGATTGAGAAGCTGCATGAATTAATCAAAAAAAATGATATAATCTCAATTGGTGGGTTTATTGGAAAGACTGAAGATGGGATTATAACTACGTATGAGAGGGGTGGGGCTGATAGAACAGCCGCTGATATTGGAATCCTTTTCCACAAAAAATATGACACGGTAATTGATCTAGAGAAAGACAGTTCTGTAGTTTCTGCTGATCCAAAAATTGTACAGGATGAACTAGATGATGTTTTACAATTATCTTTCAATGAAGCTAGACTTGCAGGGATGTTTGGAATGAAAATAATTGATCCAATAGCAATAAAAGAAATTTTAGAAAATGGTGTAGACATATCTGTAATTATTACAGATATGACAATGCCTAAAAAAGTAACAATGGTTCAAAGAAAACCTGATGAGCAAAATGGTCACCCATTAAAAATAGTAACTGGCAAAAAAAATTGTGCAGTATTAAGAATGGAAAACAGATCGGCAGTAGAATTACTGGAATCATTAGAAAATGAGAAACGTTACAGTGAATTTATCATATTGTCACCATTTACAAAAGATGGTTTGGAATTTTCTAGGATACTATTCTTAGATGGTGATTATTTAAAAAGGAATGAAAAATATGTGCTTAGTTTTGATTCACTTGCGACAATTGCATATGAAAGAGGTGTAATCACACTAATTGGGGATGAAATGTGGAGGGTGCAACAGATTGCATCAAAAGCAAGTGCCAAAATTGGTGATGCTGGATTAAACATATTGAATATGGATGCACAAGAAGAAACTTCACGGATTATAATTGTAATAGAAGATACTGATGACAATGTTGCAAAAGCAATACAAGCAATTCATTCGGAAAGATCAAAGATTAAATTTATTTAGAAAACGTTTTGGCGCTAAAGGTCATTAGACCAGTAGTGCCAATTCTGGGTTTGTTCTTGGACCATCGTCTAGAATTAGTCCGGCGTTACCCAAAACACGCTTAATACTTCTAAGTTGAATTGGTTATTTAATATGATCTATAGATTCTATGGTCAATCACGCGTAAATTAGAATAATTTTTTCAAGCAAATTAATAATTATTTAAATTATGATTTGATTCCTGCATTCTATGAAAGAAGTTGGAAAGATTTGGATGAATGGAAAATTAGTGCCATTCAAAAATGCAAAAGTTCATGTGTTAACACATGCATTACATTATTCAACATCAATCTTTGAAGGAATAAGATGTTATGATACACCAAATGGATCTGCTGTATTTAGACTACCTGAACATGTTGACAGATTTTTTAATTCTGCAAAGTTGTACGGAATGAAAATTCCTTATTCCAAGAAGTATATTTCAGATTCAATAATAAAAACAGTAAGGGCTTCTAAGCTAAAGCAGTGTTACATTAGACCATTAGCCTATTACGGTTATGGAACAATGGGTCTAACACCATTAAAGAATAAAGTTGATGTGTCAATCTCCTGTTGGGAGTGGAAGATGGGTGAATCAAAAGCAGGAAAGTTCTCAGGAGCAAGATGTAAAATTTCAAAATGGATTAGAATTGATTCACGA
>CAZIHG010000008.1:0-1649 GCA_964539205.1 uncultured Candidatus Nitrosopelagicus sp. | reverse complement strand
TATGGGGAATACCTGATGCACCAAGACCACTTTCAACTCTTATGAGATCAGTGTTTCGTCCAAGTTGTTTCTCTCTCTCTAATAGTTCTGATGCTAACTTGTCAATCCATGTTCCCTTTCCAATAATCTTTTGTTCAGACATATTATCTCAATTCTTTTGCCATGTATGGCCCATAAATTTTGTATCCCAGTTTCTGATAGTATTCTCTTGTTCCAATAGCACTGATAACAAGAAGTCGTTTAACTCCAAATTCATTTCTTGCAATATCCTCGGCGGTCTTCATTAATTTTTTCCCTAATCCTAAATGCTGAAAACTGTCTTTTTCATGTGAGCCAATTTCTATTGCCTTTCCAAACACATGTAGTTCACGTACTATTGCAACATCTGGCGAAATTTCTTTTCTGTGAGCTTTCTCACTTGGTTTTCTTAATCTCAAAAACCCATATGTCAAATCTTTAGAATCATTATACGATAAGAAAACCTCATCACCATTAGAGGATTCATAATTGATTCTCTCCAACTTTAATTCATCATCAACAACTTTTTTCTTTGCAAGACCTGCCTCTCTACACCTAATACATTTGCATGAAAATCCCTGTTTTTTCAAATTTTCATGTATAATTTGCCTCAAATTTCCCATTTTTGGACCTGCAACGATTTCCATAGGCGTGATTTCTCGTTGCACTCGCATTATTCGCATCCATCTTGGAACCATCTTTTTCACTTCCGTTAAAACATTAAGCATGTCATCGTCAGAATATGGAGTGTACTTTCCGTCTCGATATTCATCATAAAGTGGAGTATCTTTCAAGATCAGTGATGGATATATCTTTAACATGTCAGGTTTAAACCTCGAATCTTCAAACAGTGTTTGAAAATCTTTGATGTCGTCTGTTGGATTCATTGTAGGTAATCCTGGCATCATGTGTGCAACAATTTTGTATCCTGCATCCTTTGCAATCTGAAATGAATCAATTACATCATTAAGGTCATGACCTCTGTTAACAATCTTGTAAACTCTGTCTTGAAGACACTGAACACCTATTTCTATTCTGGTAGCACCATAATCTAACATCATATCAACATGTTGCTCTTTACAATAGTCAGGTTTTGTTTCTATAGTGAATCCTACATTTCTATTCTTTGCAGATTCATTGGATTTTTTTGCAGTTTCCAAGTTTGGTGATTCAAATCCATTTAGCGCATCATAACTTGACTTTATAAAATTCTCTTGATAGTCTTTTGGCATAAATAGGAATGTTCCACCAACTAGAACCAACTCCAGTTTTGTTGAATCATGACCAAACGAAACCAGCTGCTGAATTTTTTTTGAGATTTGAATTTTGGGATCATACTGATTTTCAATAGCACTGATTGTTATTGGCTCCTTACCAGTATAGCTGTTTGGCGTATTAAACTCGACACCACCAGGGCAATAACTACATCTACCATGAGGACATGCAAATGGTTTAGGCATAATAGCAACAACTGCTACACCTGATGCCGATTTGACAGGTTTTGTAAGAAGAATGTTCTGAAGTTTTTTAAAATCAGCTGGGTTTACCATAGATAGAATTTCATTATTACGAGGAATTCGTTCTAAGGAATATTTTGTACAAACAGCCTTGATTTCGTTTTTGATTTTATT
>CAZIHG010000007.1:0-6671 GCA_964539205.1 uncultured Candidatus Nitrosopelagicus sp. | reverse complement strand
TTGTTGTAATGATGCAATTTCATTACATTCTGTGCATTTAATGCAGGAATGTGTATCTCTACTCTTAACACCAAGATCTTTTGCATCAATATCAAAAATTAATTCTGCATTTTTCCAGTCCTTTTCATTCATAGGTAGATTTGGAAAAGAATAACATGCGTTTGAACAATAAATATCAGAGGGTATTTTTTGCATTAAGAGAAGATGTAATTCTTTATCTGTTTTTAGTGATATGTGTCTGCTCATGCCATAATTAAATTTTTGAAATCCAAATTCTCTCTGATTAGGATTTTCTGGAACGTGTATTAGTTTGAAATGATCAAAATAAAATTTTTTGAAAGATTCTTCTAACAACTTAATGTCTTTGTCGTTCATCTAAACTCGTTTTCTTCCAAATTGGATTGGGTTGATAATATTATCACATTCAGGAATTGCAAAACAAAGATTCTGAGTTTTTAGTTTTTCACATGATGGACATGTGTATTGTGTTGTACTGCTCTTTCCTGCTAGATGGTTTAGTTGGTAGAGTGTTACTTTTTCGTTATAATCAGGTGCGTTTTTGAATAATGGAGCAATTTGTTCTACTTGCTGGCCTTTGGCAAGCAAGTAGGTTCCAAGCATAAATCTTCCAGAGTGTGATAAATTCTCCCCCTTCTCTAGAATTTCTATTGCATGTTTAATGCATGGTGGGTATTCTGATGATTCAACAATCTTTACTTCAAACTTTTTTGCAAGAGTTCTTAATTTGTTAACATATTCTTGAAAACCAACTATCATCTCAGGCGTACTTGCAGAATGTATTTTCGATGAAATATACAGATCAATTTCTTTTCTTACTAGTCTAACTGTTTCATGAGATGTTAGAAAAACACTTCCGTTGTTTATTTTCCTATTAACTAGTTTCCATTCACGTTCATAGAAGTTAATTGAATGTTTAAGATAGTTTGATGCAGGAATAATAAAATCATCACCTTGTTTTTGAATTGTTATTGAAAAAAGATCGTGCATTATTTTTAAGGCCATTTGCTCTTTTGTTTTGTCTTTATAGTTTGAAAGATCCTTTTCAAGAAATCGTTCTGAGCGTCTAGCTTCTGCGAGAGAAAATCTTCGAATTAGAGTATTCATTCCTGTAAGTTTTAACAATATAACAGCAATTAGGAATGAAAATACTTCCATTGGTAATGATGAATTATCTTGTGATAAATCAGAACGGTATATTTTTCCCTCAGTCGATATCTTTATGCGCTCGAATGCCATATCAACAATCTTTTGAAGATCTGGATCAGTGCCAAATTGTTCTAATGAAAATCCCTTATCGCTTAGGTATTTTCCGGCCTCCGCCATAAATGGGTATTTGACAATCTCATCAGTTCCTAAATTAATCATGTTTCTAATTCACTAACTTAGTTTAAAAATTTCAGTACATAAATGACATAGCTCATAGATCGCTGATTTAAATTGCAATGTCTTTTTTGTAGATCATGAAGATAGGTCTACACGTCTCAATTTCTGGATCTATAGATATGGCAGTGGATAATGCAATTGAACGTGAATGCACCGCCTTTCAAATTTTTACAAGAAATCCACGTAGTTGGTTTGCAAAAGATCTTTCACTAGATGAAGCAAAAAAATTCAAAGATAAATTAGCAGTATCAAAAATTGATAGGATGGCAATATGTGCACATATGCCATATCTACCGAATCTTTCTTCACCAGAAGATGAAGGTTATCAGAAATCAATCAAGTCTATGATAAAAGAGATTGAAAGGTGTGACAAATTAGGTATTCCATATCTTGTCACTCATTTGGGAAGTCACAAAGGCTCAGGTGAGGAGAATGGAATAAGGAGGTTAACAGATGCATTAAACAAGGTTGCAGAGACAAAGGCTGATGTAATAATTCTATTAGAAAATACAGCAGGACAGAAAAACTCTGTAGGCTCTGATTTTAAACAACTAGCAGAAATCTTTTCAAAATGTAAACCTGAAAAAAAGTTTGGAGTGTGTTTGGATACATGTCATGCATTTGTTGCAGGATATGATTTGAGAACAAAAGAATCTGTTAAAGAAACGATCAAAGAGTTTAATGATACAGTTGGTATAAAAAATCTTAAGATTCTACACTTGAATGATTCTAAGGGAGAATTAAATTCTAATCGAGATAGACATGATCATATAGGTCTTGGAGAGATCGGGAAGGAGGGTTTAGGAGAGATAATTAAGATTATGAATAAAAATAACATTCCGATTGTTTTAGAAACCCCAATTGATGATATACGCGATGATTTTCACAATATTGAAGAGGCTAAATCACTTGTATAATTAATTAGGCATTTATGCTACGAATTGTTGATACAAGTAATATGAATTACGAGAGCGTTATGAAACTTGCACTTGAAAGGGCATTTTATTTTCCAAGTTGCGAGGTGTATGGCGACGCCCAAGCTGGTTTTTGGGAATACGGCCCAACTGGTGTTAGCGTAAAAAATAAGTTTCTAGAATTATGGAGACGTGAATTAGTAAGACGAGACAGAATGCTGGAAATTGATGGTTCACAGATAATGTCCAAGTCAGTATTTGAAGCATCAGGTCATTTAGGAAATTTTGCAGACCCAATTATAAAATGTAAAAAATGTGGTTTAACATATAGAGCCGATAAATTAATTTCTGAAGTTGCTAACATAGAGATCCCAGAAAGTGCTGATCTCAAAGACTTTGATAACATGATACAAGAAAAGCAAATCGTTTGCCCAAAATGTAAAGGTGAATTCAATTCTGCAACAAAATTCAATATGATGTTTCGAGTTGGTATTGGACCTGAAGATGAAGAAGCGTATCTTCGTCCAGAAACATGTCAATCAATTTTTGTAGATTTTCCAAGACTTTTCAAAACAATGAGAGGCAAACTCCCACTAGGAATTGCGCAAGTTGGAAAAAGTTTCAGGAATGAGATTGCACCAAGACAAAGTCTTTTGAGGTTAAGAGAGTTTTATCAAGCTGAAATAGAGATTTTTTGTAATCCAGAAAAACTGGACGAATTAGATAAATTTGTAGAAGTTGAAAATACACTACTTCATATTCAATTAAATGATGAAATAAGAGTAATTACTTGTAAAGAAGCTGTTGAGCAGAATATCATACCAAGTAAATTTGTTGCATATTATCTTGGATTACTTGCAGAATTTTTTGAAAAAACTGGTATAAATATGGAAAAAAGTAGGTTTAGGAAACTTGGAGAAAAAGAAAAAGCATTCTATGCAGACGTTGCATTTGATTTTGAAGTAGAAACCACAATCGGCTGGTTAGAGTTAGTAGCTTGTAACTACAGATCGGATTATGATTTATCAAGTCATGCCAAAAAAAGTAATGAGAAGTTTGAGGTAATGGATAATGAGGATAAAGTTTTACCACATGTCTTTGAAATTTCTATGGGAATTGATAGAAGTTTGTACACAATCTTAGAGCATTCTCTAAGAGAAGACAAAGAAAATGATAGAATGGTTTTATCAATAAAACCATATCTAGCACCAACACATGTAGGAATTTTATCATTAGTGAAAAAAGATGGTCTTGCTGAAAAGACAGATGAGATTTATAGTCAAATCAAAACAAAGTTTGATTCCTTCTTAGACCATTCTGGTGCAATAGGAAGAAGATATCGTAGGTTGGACGAAATTGGTGCACCATTTGCTATAACTGTCGACCATCAGACGAAAGAGGATAATACTGTGACTATTAGACGCCGTGATGATATGGCACAGAATCGTGTGAATATTTCTGAATTAGAAGCAATCTTATCAAAAGAAACTGCATTCCCTTGAATAACAAAATATTTCTTTAAAGATAAAGTTGAAATGTTGTGAATATTGCCATAGTAATTCCAACATATAATGAAAAAGATACTTTGCCTGGTCTTACAGAGAAACTATTTGATCTGGTTAGACCACTAGTAGAAGAATTACATGTTGTGATTGTAGATGACTCTTCACCAGATGGAACTGCAGATATAGCACGAAATCTTAGTCAAAAATTTCAAAAAATTTCAGTAATTCAAAGACCGACAAAAATGGGTCTTGGTGGAGCATACAAAGACGGATTTAATCATGTCTTACAAAAACTTGATTCAAATCTAATTGTTCAAATGGATGCTGATCATTCTCATGATCCAGCTGAGATTGCGGGCATGATTAAGAAAATTTCCGATTATGACTTTGTAATTGCAAGTAGACATGTAATGGGATCATCTATAATTGGCTGGGGTAGTAGAAGACAAATGATCCATTCTATGGCAGGTGCAATTGCTAAAATTTCTGCAAATATTGACATTAAAGATTCTACTAGTGGTTTTAGAATGTTCAAAAAAGACACATTAAAACAGATTGAATTTGATAAGATTGAATCTGATGGTTTTGCATTTCAGATTGAAGTTTTGTATCAACTAAAGCAAAAAGGCTTTCGTGGATTAGAATTACCAACTACATTTGTAAACAGAACAAAAGGTAAATCAAAGATGGGAAGCTCAGAGATAATACAATTTATTAAAATGTGTCTGAGTTATATTGGAAGAAAATAATGGGAATTGAATTACCTTTATTCAAACATAGAATTTGGTGTTGTAGAAGTTTGAGAGGGTAATTCATCTAGTGATGGTACTGATGGGAATTTATCTCCAATTTGCTGTTCTGCAACAGCAGATGCTTCCTGTAGAATCTTATCTGTTTCTTCATTTGAAACATCAGATTCCATGTTAAATGCATCTCCAGAGAGTGAATCAACCATTAATCCATTAAGTGTTTGAGTCATTGTATTCAATTCTGAATCAGCTTCTGGCATGAACTTTCCTAATGAAGACTGTAAGCCTCTCATGGTATTCATTGCTGGTCCTATTGCAACCATTGCATCACCAAGGTCGTGTATAGTACTGAGTCTTAATTGAACCTGCTCAAGTGACATTCTTGCACCACCAAGCATTTTCTTAACT
This sequence comes from uncultured Candidatus Nitrosopelagicus sp., assembly GCA_964539205.1. GTDB lineage: Archaea > Thermoproteota > Nitrososphaeria > Nitrososphaerales > Nitrosopumilaceae > Nitrosopelagicus. The sequence goes on along the minus strand of CAZIHG010000007.1, from coordinate 1,691 downwards.
TTACGAATTTCTGCTAGCTCATTTGATAGAACTCTGCTTGCAGAAGTATCATGTTGCTGTACGGCTGTGACTATGCGTTTAAACAATTGCTGATCACGTTGCTCTAATTTAGTCAACATTGCGTCCATTTTTGTAGTTTGAACTTGCAATTTGTTAACAGCATTTTGTATTCGTGGTTTTAGTGCGCCTTGTGGCTTTACTGTATCACGAAACTTGTCAACCATATTGGCAGTTTCTTGCGTTGCCCATGTCTTATGAAATGACGGCATGCGTAATCATCAAAAAAAAGCTTCTTAATGAAAGGTGTGTACTAAGATCAACATTAGGCTAAATTAAGCTCACAAAAGAGGTATGAATGAATGAAAATTGTAGTTTTTGACTCGGGATTAGGTAGTTTATCAATAATTAAAGCCATTCAAAATAAGACAAAATCTGAAATTATCTATCTAGCAGATAAAAAGAATTACCCATATGGAAACAAGACAAAAACCCAACTTTATAAGATAATTACAAATACGATCGACAAAATATCAAAAAAATTTGAACCTGATTTGATAGTACTTGCGTCAAATACACCATCACTGCTTTTCAGAGAAAAATTACCAAAAAATGTAATTACAGTTCTGCCACCATTAAAAGAAATTCAAAAGGCTAGTAATGTTGCTATACTGACAACACAAATTGTTGCAAAAAGCAAGGAATTAGAAAGTTACGTTAAACAGTTTAGCACGTTAGATAAGGTGTTGAAGATTAATTGTTCAGAGTTGGTTGAATTAGTAGAGAGTGGAAAATTTCTAGTAAATAAAAAACAGTGCATGAAGATCATACTAAAAGTGCTGAAAGATGAATTCAAAGAAAACAACATTACCATTGCAACTCTTTCTAGCACACATCTTCCGTTTCTTTTATCATTTTTGAAAAAATCTTTCAGAAGCGTAGAGTTTTTAGATCCAGCAGATAGTGTGGGAGAAAGTATTTCGAAGATGAGAGGGAAAAAATCCCCAAGAAATTCATTGTCTATTTACACTACTAAGAGTCCAAGATTAATGCAAAGAAATCTCAAGAAGATGGGTATTTCTAATAGAGTTACTCTTTTTTCGTAGATTTTTTTGCTTGTCTGAAGCCATGAGAGAAGGTTTTATCATATAATTTAGAATATTCATATGATTTTGGTTTTATCACATCGCCGATAATAACAATTGCAGTCATTGTAATTCTCTCAGCCTTTACTTTTTTAGCAATGTCTACAAGCGTTCCAAGAATAATTTTTTGATCCTTTCTGCTTGCTTTGTAGACTACTGCAACAGGTGTAGTTTTTTTGTATCCACCAGAAATAGCTTCTTTTGTAATCTTAGTTAATAGATGAACGCTCAGATAAAAAATCATTGTTGATTGATGTTTTGCAAGTTCAGCAATTTTTTCTCGTTTTGGAACTTTAGTTCTTGATTCTGCACGTGTAATAATCATTGTTTGTGTGATGCCAGGCAGAGTTAGTTGAGTTCCAAGTGCTGCGGCAGAGGCTAAAAATGAGGTACCTCCGGGCACAACAACTGATTCAACATGTTCTTTTTCTAGATTATCTATCTGCTCTCTAATTGCACCATAAATTGCAGGATCACCATCATGTAGTCTAACAACTATTTTTCCTTTCTTCGAGTTTTTTAAAAGTAAGTCAAATATTTCTTCGCGGA
>CAZIHG010000006.1:0-7371 GCA_964539205.1 uncultured Candidatus Nitrosopelagicus sp. | reverse complement strand
ACTGGAAATCAATTAGCTATCAGATGGAAACAAGAACAGGGTACTTTTTTGAATATCAATCAGGTTCTTGGGATTACAGACTTGATGCTGGTGAAAGAGCAAAATTTCAAGGTAATGAAATTTTTAATCAATATCTTCCAGAAAGCCATAGAAAGAAATTAGCATCAAAGGATGCCATCCAAACTTATGTTGCATATTTCCAGCAAAATCCTTCTGGTGCATACCAATCAATTTCCAAATTTTTACCAGGTGGGGCAGAATATGAAAAAATCTTTACTGAAGAACTTATGGATGACTATAGAATATTCTTGTTTCCAACCCTAGTTATGGAATTTGCTAAGAATGAACTTGATTATGGTCCAAAGAATAGAACGCACCCATACAAGCGATATTCAACAATATTTTTTGTTGGGGTAGTTGGAAAAATTATTCATGAGTATATCCTAGAGACAAAAGATGATTTTGATAATGATATTTCTAAATTAGAAAAATTGATTGGAAATGTCACATTATTCAAAAGAATTCTGAGACTAACAGATAAAATTGTAGGCCAGGTACTAGCTAGTCCTGACTTGGGAAAGGAATTAGAAAAAGTAAACAACTCACCACATAACCTGTTTTCAAAAAGCATTTACAATTATGATATGAAAAAAGTGATTGAACATTACATTGTTTTAGAAAGCTCTGAAATTGAGCAAATCAAAAGTATTATCTAAAAATTCAATACAGTAAAAATCCGGCCAGTGTAAAATCTTGCAGGAGGTTACATTGACCAGACTATTACTGATCTCAGTATGATATAGTAGTATTTAACATCATTTCAGCAAATGGTTTTATAACCAAATTCATACTGAAATCTAAAATGACTGAAAAATGCTGTGTTTGTAATAATGAGATTGAATTACAATACAAACCAATGGATGAATGGAGATTGAAGGGTGTAATGTGTGGTCAATGTTATTCACAAAAACTCGAAGAACACTATCCAGGTGAGCATATTAGAACAAATAGATTAACTGATGAGTAATTATTATTCAGATTTGGAATACTTGTGACGATTCAAACAGTTCCATGCTAGTGAGTCATCCTTCACCTCATCCTCTGTGATGAATTGCATGTCCGTGACAACTTTTTTCTTTTTAAAATAATTCAGTTGAAAACTTGCGAACTCTTTACAGTCACATACTTCGTATAAACAGTCAGTTTTTTCTTCATCATGATCATCTTTTCTATGTCCACAGTTGCATACGTCTGCATCCTTTACTTCATCCATAGTTTTTTCTTTATAAATTCCAAATCTTAGATATGCACTTCCTTGATGTCCTTTTTTGAATCGCTCATAGTGTTCCGATCTTGTTAAAATTTTGTAGAAATATTTGTTAGTTTCAGGTTTTCTAGAATCTGCACCCATTACAAACCAATAATCATCTCCGGTTTCAACAAATCTAATTTTGATTGTATGATCGTTCCATGCATGTATTGTATCAAACCACAATGATGAAGCTGGTTTTCTTTCAGGAAACATTAAGACTATATTCATTCTAACATCAAAATATCGAAAAGCTATGCCTAGGAATTCATCATACCATGAGATTGGTGAATTTTCAGACACATGACTCAAAGTAAAAAATACCTATTTATCTGATCGTAGATTGTAAAGAAATACTCTTATATCATATATCTAACGTCATTATAACATGGCTTATAGAACTAGCATGCAAATTGTAGCAGATATGCTATATGAAACTGAGCAGTGTGGTAGAACAGGTATCAAAACAACATCGCTTCTAACAAAAGCAAATCTTTCACATTCTAGACTAGAGAAATTTGTAAAAAATTTGACAGGTGCTGGTTTGATTAACAAAATTGAATATGATGGAAAACATGTTTTTGTCATAACTCCAAAAGGAAAACAATACCTTGAATCTTATAAACAATTCTCAGATCTTGCAGGTACTTTTGGTTTAGAATTATAAAATTATTTCTTGTATTTTTTACGTCTTTCTCGTCTTAATTTTTGCTGTGCTTTTCTGTTTTGATAAGAACCGTAAATTATTACAACAATAGCACCACCAACTGAAACCCAGAATAAAGGATAGAATGGTTCCTCGCGTATACTACCATCAAGTGGCGAAAAAAATGAAATTGCCATAGAAACAATCATCATGGCTAACACAATTGATAGGTATTTACCCATAACTAATCTAAATCGTTAAATCATTTATCTGTTTTATCCAAACGTAGAATGTCAAAAATATTAGAATTGATTGGTTTAGCCTTGATTGGAGGAACGATTTATTCCTTTCTTGGTATGTCGGATTCGGAACTTCGTTGGCCAGTTTTTTGGACATGTGCTATAGGCGCATTAGCAGTTATACTTTATCGAAAACGACAACGTAAGAAGCTTGATGAAAAAAATTCATCATAGTAGATCATTAACTCAACCAAAATTATATCGGCAGATCTATAAAGGACTACTAACTTGAATTTCTGGGGAGTATGGAAGAAAAGATAGAATGGTGGAAAGACCTTATTGATGAATTACAAGTTGATATAGAAACCATTTCGGATGACGACTCGTGATATTAACAAGTTTTAAAAAAATTTAAGCCTCGAATGGGATTCGAGCCCATGACCTAACGCTTACGGGGCGTTCGCTCTACCAGACTGAGCTATCGAGGCACGAACGATTTCTGCTCAGAGTTTATAAAAAGCCTTTCTGGTTTGTATCAAGTGAAAATATCTATTTCGGGTGTAAGAGGGATTTATGGAAAGGATCTTTCTACTAAAAGCATATTTGAATTATGTACAAATTTTTCCACTTTGATAAAATCACGAAAGTGTGTTATTGCCAGAGACACTCGACCCACAGGAAGGATGATTCTCGATAATGTATCTGCTGTGTTGATGGAAAATGGTGTTGATGTATATAATTTAGGAATTGCTCCAACACCGGTTGTTTTTAGAGAGGCAAAAAAATATGGAGCAGGTGTTATTATCACATCGTCTCATAATCCAATAGAATCAAACGGATTGAAATTCATTTTGGAAGGAAGAGGAATTAATGAAGATGAATTAGACATCGTAAAAACAAAGCAAATTACGAAAAAAGAAAAATTTGGTCAGGAAATTCTAATAGAATCAGATTACATTTCAGAGGCTTCACAAGTAATTGGAAATGTAAAAAATAATCCTGAAGTGACAGTAGATATAGGTGGTGGAGCTGCAAAAGACACTGTACCAAAATTACTAACCAAGATAGGATGTAAAGTCAAAATAATTAATGAATATTTAGAAAATTCAACAAGGGGTCCAGATCCAACATCAGATGATCTTTCTACGTTAATTAAAAATACCAAAAAAATTGGTTTTGCTTTTGATTTAGATTCTGATAGGATGGTTATAGTTAGTGGTGGAAGAAAGAGATCTCCAGATTTAACATTAGGATTAGGTATTGTCAAAGCAATACAATTAGGTTACAAAAAATTTGTTTTAAGTACAGACAGTAGTAGTGCAATTGAAAAATACATTATCCAACATAATTGTCAAGTTCTGAGATCAAAAGTAGGAGAGGCAAATGTAATGCAAGAAATCATGTCAAATAATGCAGATGCTGGCGGTGAAGGTAGTAGTGGTGGATTTATTCTACCCAAGTTTACTATGTGTAGAGATGGAATTCTCACAAGCGGACTTGTTGCATCAATGCTTGATCAAGAAGAATTTCATGATGCCATAGATTTTTTTGAGAAATACTTTCAGCTGAGAACGAAAATCTCAATACCAGTTCACGCACATAATTCTACCATTGAACGATTAAAAGAAAAAATGAATGGAAAATATGAAATGAGCTTACTTGATGGTATTAAAATAAAGATAGATGATGAAAGTTGGGCATTGATACGAAAATCAAACACTGAAGACATTATACGATTGTCATTAGAATCAAATAATATAGATTTTTTAAAGGAGAAACAAATTGAAATGACAAATTTGGTAAATGAAAGCTATGAAGAGATTAAATGAAAAAGATATCATAAGATTATTCCGTCAAAAAAAAACCATTTCTGAAGATGTTGAAATTTTCAAATTGGGTAAAGAGCTTTGTGCTACAAATATTGATACTCTAGTTGAAAGTACAGATATCCCACCAAGATCAGATTTTGTCGATATCGCAAGAAAGAGTGTTGTTTCTAGTATAAGTGATTTTGCCGCAAAAGGTGTAATTCCAAAATTCTGTTTAATATCAATTACAATCCCTAAACGATTTTCCAAAAAACAAATTAAAAAAATGGCAATAGGATTTAGAAGATCTTGTAATGAATTCCAACTTGAATTTTTGGGTGGGGATACAAATGAAGGTAAAGAGCTTGTAATTCATGTAGTTTTATTTGGTAAAGCAGGTAAAATTGTGACTAGAAATGGTGCAAAAAATGGTGATATTGTTATTACAACTGGACCATTTGGATACACGTCTTCAGCATTGCAGATATTATTAGAAAAGAAAGAATCTAAAAGAGGGTTTAAAAAATTAGCAAAAACTAAGTTTTTTCATCCGGTTCCAAGACTCAAATTCGGTTTAGCATGTAAAAGTTTTCTATCCTCATCAATTGATTCAAGTGATGGCCTTTCAGCATGCCTTCAGGAATTATCAATAAGTAGTGAAAAAAAGATTGTAATTACAAAATTACCAGTAGAAGATGATGTGAGAGAATTTGCAAAAAATAACACACTTGATCTGAAAAATTTGATCTTAAATGGTGGAGAAGAATTTGAATTGGTTTGTACGTGCCCATTAAAAAATTTAGAAAAAATCAAAAAAATTGCTAAAAGATTTAAGATTAATCTGTATGAAATAGGATTTGTCACTAAAGGTAAACATGTTTTTCTAGAAAATGATGGAAAACAGCACAAAATGATGGATGTTGGCTGGTCACATTTTCAGTGAATTGATATTATTACGTGCATTGTTTTATAAAGCCAAACAATTGGGTGTTTTCAATGTCTGAATCTATTGAGACTGAAAAAACTGAAGAGATAGTTGAATCTGAGGTCACAGAAAAATCTGAAGAGTTAGTTGAATCTGAGGTCACAGAAAAATCTGAAGAAGTGAAAACTGAGCTTGAAAGCACTACAGAAGTTTCAAAGGCAAAGGTTGTTGAAGAAAAATGGGGTATTGCACATATTTACAGCAGTTATAATAATACTATAATCCACATAACTGATCTAACTGGAGGAGAAACTGTGGCAATTAGCTCTGGTGGCTGTCACGTTAATGCAGACAGATACGAATCATCTCCATTTGCAGCAATGAAGGCAGCAAATGTTGTCACAGAATCGGCAAAATCAAAAGGATTTACATCACTACATATTAGAGTTAGAGCAGTAGGAGGAGTTGGTTCAAGAGTTCCTGGACCTGGAGCACAAGCAGCAATAAGAGCACTTGCAAGAGGTGGATTTAGAATTGGAAAAATTGACGATGTGACACCTATTCCTCATGATACCACAAGAAAGAAAGGCGGAAAGAGAGGAAGAAGAGTTTAGGTAAGTTCAATAAACTTTAATTTCACATTGCAATCATTACTTTCAAAATAATTAGATAAAAAATCTATAAATTTTTCAGTAGGTTTACTTCCTTTTGATTTTTTTATCATATCTGCAAAGTTTTCTTCCATAGAAAAATGAAGATTTGGTTTTAACACCATATCAAAAAACGTCCAACCAAATTTTGACATTGGTTCACCTAAAAGATAACCATCACTTACTTGACATTTACTTTCAAGCTTTCCCAACGCTTTTCTAATTAATAATCTATTGTCATCATAATTCGTTGTGCCGATCTGAATATAATAAGTCATCAATTATCACTTGATTGTGATTTGTGCTTAAACTTATCTGTAATAGAAACAAACTTGCCATCTTGCTCTACATTTATTTTATTTTGCATTCTAATATTAACACCAACAGAACGAAACAGTATCAATAATTTTCCTCCATCAAGAGTTTCATTGATATCGCCAGATGCAATCAACTCGCCAAGTTTTTCAACGATGATTTTCGCTTCGTTTGGAAATTGTGATTCTGCATTTTGTAAAACCTCCATTCCACGATGACCTAGACTTTTTACCACAAATTCCCTTGGAGTTGGATTATCTTTTTTGGATATGCTTGATTCTTGTTCAATCTCTTTTTGTTTTTCTTGAAGTGAAAGATTTTTTTGCATCTCAGCTAGACGTTTTGCCTTTAAGGTTTCTAATTCTTTATCTTCTTCACTCAACCCTTAATCACACCAATAGGTACCAATTTTGCAACTTTAGTAGCAATTCCAAGTTCATGTGAGACATTAACTACTGAATCAACATCTTTGTAAGCTTGGGGAGTCTCTTCGACCACACCATCACGTGTAAGTGATTTTATAAAAATACCTTTATCATTGAGAGACTTTTTCACTTCCTGTTCAGTAAAATTTCTCCTTGCCTTTGAACGTGACATCATTCTACCGGCTCCATGTGCTGTAGATCCAAAACTTCTATTCATAGAATTCTCTTTTCCTAATAGAATCCAGCTGCCAGTTCCCATTGAACCCGGAACTAAAACAGGTTGGCCCAAATCACGGTATTTTAATGGCACTTCCTGTAAATTAGCTGGAAATGCCCTAGTTGCACCTTTTCTATGTACTACAACGCGTTTATTTTTACCATCGATTTTATGATTTTCAACTTTTGCAATATTATGTGCAACATCGTAAACTAATTTCATATCAAGATCAGATTCTGATTGATTAAATACTCGCTCAAATGATTTTCTTGTCCAATGAGTAATCATTTGCCTATTGCTCCAAGCAAAATTTAGTGCAGCAAACATTGCTGCTCTATATGATTCTCCTTCCTCTGATGTATTTGGAACACATGCCAACTCTCGATCAGCTAAACTGATTTTGTATTTAGTTTGTGCTTGTTCTGAAATTCTAAGATAATCACTGCAAACTTGGTGACCAAAACCTCTTGAACCACAATGAATTAGTATTGTAATGTTTCCTTTTTGTATACCCATTCTTTTTGCGGCTTCTTCGTCATGAATTTCTTCAACCCTTTGAATTTCCAAAAAGTGATTACCAGAACCAAGACTTCCAAGTTGTGGTGCTCCACGCTTTCTTGCTTTATCAGAATCTTTGTTAGGATCTGCATTTCCCATCTGCCCATTCTCTTCACAAACAACTGCATCAACAATTGTTCCATAGCCATTATCAATTGCCCATTTTACGCCTTTAACTAAAACTTCATCAAGTTCAGATTGATTCAATCTTACAGCCCCATTAGAACCTACACCTGATGGAATAGATTTGAATAGATCGTTTACCAAATCGTTCAGCTT
>CAZIHG010000005.1:0-2554 GCA_964539205.1 uncultured Candidatus Nitrosopelagicus sp. | reverse complement strand
TTGCCAGCGACAAATGGAATGGCATTCTCTTTTGCATATTTCTCTGCCTTTTTTACAGATAATGCAGAATATGTCTCTGAATCCATCATCTCACAGATTGTGGTGATTGGAAAGAGTTTCGCAAGTTTTGCCAAATAGATTGACATTTCTGTATGACCTGTTCTAGAAGAAAGTAAACCACTTGATGCTAAAAGTACGGGGACATGGCCCGGTGTCTTAAATGACGAAATAAAATCTGTTTTTGGATCGTCAGAATCATAGAGATCAGCCATTTCTTTGATTGTAAGTGCTCTATCTCGATCAGTAATTCCAGTATACGTTTGTCTATGATTAATGTAAATGGAAAATGTTGGATGATCACCGTATGGTGCTGTACCCATTATCATGTTCTTAGAATCAGAATCAACGTCATTAGATCTTGATAAAATCTCATGCATGTATTTTAACTGTAGTTTTTGTGCCATAATATCATCTATTGCAAGACAGATTAATCCTCCTGCGTGTTGCCTCATTCTTGCAATATGTTCTGGTGTAATAAATTGTGCAGCCACAACAAGATCAACTTCATTCTCACGTCCGTCAGAATCATGTATCATTACAAACTCCCCTTGTTTTAATGAAGAAAGTGCAGAATCAAAAGTCAATAAAAAAATTTCTTGCAAAGATATTATAAAGTTTACTAGAATTTTTGTTATTACCAATATATTGGTAATAAAACACGCTTAGTTTAGTATGTATTTTCCGAGAACGTCAGTTTCAATATTTAGTTTATCGCCAACTTTTTTCGTCTTAAAGTTTGTAATTTGGATCGTGTGTGGGATTAAACACACAGATGCAAGATTATTTTTGACATCAACAATTGTTAGACTAATACCATCTAGAGCAATAGAACCCTTTTGAACAATATATTTTGCTAATTTTTTTGGAATTTTAAACCACACTTTAACTTCTTTGGGCTTTTTTTCCATTTTTGTAATTACTGCAACACCATCAATGTGACCTAATACAAAATGTCCCTCTAATCTTTCACCTACCTTTAAACTTCTTTCTACATTAATCAAACTACCAACCTTGAGATTTCCAAGATCAGTTTTTTTCATAGTCTCGTCAATCATCTCAAAACTGCAAATATTTTTTAAGATTTTTGTTGCACTTAAACATACTCCATTTAATGCAACACTTTGTCCAATTTTTAAATCCTTAGAATTTTTTCCAAGATCAACTGATACTTTTATTGCACTCCTATTACCCGTCTTTCGGTCAATTTTTTTAATTTTACCTGTTCCAGTAATAATTCCCGTAAACATTGCTACATCATACAAGGCTCGATATAAATAATATACCATCTTTTTTGATATAGATATGAATAAAGAAAAGAAGAATAAACCCAAAAAGGAAAAGGATGAGAATAATGATAGTTTAGATGGTAAAAAACTTCATGATCTGTATCGTCACTCTACAAAATTAATTAAATAGTCACTTAGAAATCTCCAGTAATGCCATAGCTCGTTTATAATGAACCTCATCAATCATTTTCCCATCAACTACAGTTGCACCTTTACCTTTCCTTGATGATTTATTATAGATAGTACAAACTTTTTTTGCCCAAGCAAGTTCTGTCTTATTAGGATGAAAAATTTTATGAACCATCTTAATCTGATCTGGGTAAATTACACTCTTACCAACATAACCTAGGCTTTTTCCAATTTCACAATCTTTCTTAAGACCAGAAGTATCTTTGATATTTTGCCATATCCCATCAATTGCATATACTCCAGCAGCTGCTGCAGCAATAGGAACCTTATATCTAGAATATTTTGCACCTCGTGGATTTCCCTTAGCGTATTCAATACCAACATCATTTAGTAAATCAAATATTCCAAATACTAATGCATCAATTCTCTTACTAGATGAAGCAATTTCATAGCAATTTATCACACCAAGGGCAGATTCTATTGATGGAATCAAACGAAGCCCTCTAACCTTTCGTTTTTTCTCTAGAGTTGAAATGGTTTTTTCAATTTTTTTAATCTCCTTTGCTGAATTAACCTTAGGAATGATAATTCCATCTATCCCTTTTTGTACAATATCTTTTAGATCTGCTTCAATTTTATTAGAATCTGGTGAATTTGTTCTCACAAAAACAGATGCTGAGTATTGATTTCTTTTCTTTAATGAATCCTTAATCAGTATCCTAGCCTTTTTCTTTTCTTTATCTGGGACAGAATCTTCAAGATCAAAACAAACAATATCAGCTGAAAGTGATTTTGCCTTTTCTAAAAACCTTGGATTATTTCCTGGGACAAAAATTAGACTACGGAATAAATTCGTCATTAATGATTAAGCGCCTTCAGGCTTCATTAAGATTTTGCCAAAGAACTTTCCTTGGAGCATTTTTGTATGTGCCTCTGCTGCTTGCTCGAAAGAATGAATTGAGTCAATTGCTGCTTTGATTTTTCCTTGTCCCATCCAGTATAATCCTTGATCCATCTCTGCTTTTGTTCCTTGAGTTGAGCCTAAGACATTGATTCCTTTAAAGAATATGTGTCTTAGA
>CAZIHG010000004.1:0-22618 GCA_964539205.1 uncultured Candidatus Nitrosopelagicus sp. | reverse complement strand
ACCCAACATTTTCCATTTACATTAATCATAGACAAACGTATACAGGAATCACTGATAGAGATAGAGCACTTACAATCAAAGAAATGGCTAGTCTCTATGATTCTTACGATCCAAAACCAGATTTTATTTCATCATTTAAGACGCCAGGTCATGTACCAGTACTTTTAGCATCAAGCGGTTTACTTTCCTCTAGAACAGGTCATACGGAAATGTCAATCTATTTAGCAAATCTTGCAAAACTCTATCCAATCACTGCAATATGCGAGATGATGGATTCTCAGACATATTCTGCGTTGTCTGTAAATAAGGCAGAAAAATATGCAAAAGAAAATGCCATTCCATTTGTAGATGGTAAAGAATTATTGGAATTTGCTAAGGTGCATTAATTTTGAATATTGCCATCGTTGTTGCGGAATTTAACGAGAAAGTGACATCACGAATGCATCAAGTAGCTATAGAAAAAGCTAAGGATTTGAAACTGAATATCAAGTACACCTGTAAAGTTCCTGGAATATTTGATATGCCGTTAATTATTGACAAATTATTACAGAAAAAAGATGTAGATGGTGTTGTGACACTAGGTGCTGTCATTAAAGGTAAAACAAGGCATGACGAAGTAATTTCAAATTCAACTGCCAGAAACATTGCAAAATTATCAGTAAAACATCAGAAACCAGTAACTTTTGGAATTTCTGGTCCAGGAATGTCCGAAAGACAGGCATATGCAAGAATAAGATCAGTCTCAGAAAATGCAGTGAATGCTATACAAAAGATTGATGCTGAATTAAAGAGGTTAAAGTAATTGTTACAGCTCACAATTATGAAAATTACAGGTTATGGACCATGGACATTGACTCTAGGCAGTGACAGAGAGCATGAGTTACAAATTCTGCAGGCATCACTATACCAAAAAGTTCAGGAACTTTTTTCAAAAAAGAATGGTCTAGTTTTTCCAAACAGATCTGATGAATTTTTTGCAGTTACAAATCAGATCTCATTGGATGATCATATTGAAATTCAGAAAGAACTAGAATCAAAATTTGAAATTAAACTATCAATGTCTATAGGATATGGCATCTCTCCATTTGATGCAAACGTATTGGCAAATGATGGTAAGAAATCAAAGAAATTTTTGAATGAAATGCATAACATATTTGGTTCAATTAATGGAAAAGAGGATCAAAATGTCACAATCATGCATCTTGATGTCGATAGCTTAACAGAAAAACGGAAAACAATATCACCATATGAAATTTCATTATTAATGTTTAAACTATATTCAAGAATGTCAGAATTTTTCTTGACGAGAAAATCGTTAGCATTCTTTATGGGTGGTGATAATTTTATGGTAGTATCTAATTCAGAGCATAAAATTAATGCTCAGAAATTTATTGATGTTATAAAAAACGAAATGGATTTGTTTCTTAATTGTGGTATTGGAACTGGAATCACTGCAAGAGATGCAGCTAAGCTTGCTACAAAATCATTAGATAGAATTAGAGAGATTCGAGATTCGGGAAAAGAAAAACCAGAAGTTTACGAGATAAAATGATTCTAAAGAATATCAGCATCTTATCAGGTAATGATTTAAAACTTATTGAATCTACAAACATAAAAATTTCTAATCAAAGATTTCAGAAGATTAATGCAAAAAGTAATTCAAATGATAAATCATTTGATTGCCAAGGAATGTTATTGATTCCAGGTTTAATCAATGCCCATACACATATTGGTGATTCAATTGGCAAGGATATTTCATTAAATTCTAGTGTGGATTCTAGAATCCACCCAGTATCAGGACTCAAACAACAAATTTTGAGGGATACACCAAGAAAAGATTTGATACGCTCAATGCGCAAATCTATGATTTCTATGCTTAAAAAAGGAATTACCACATTTATTGATTTTCGGGAGGGTGGTTTAGACGGAATTAGTTTATTGAAAAAAGCAGCATTTGGTATCCCAATCAGACCTATAATTCTTGGAAGAGTTGAGTATTACCAAACAGCAAATCAGATTAAAAACAACATATCAATGCCTACATCACGTCAGATTGAATTGCTAAAGATAATTCAGGAATGTGATGGTATTGGTATAAGTGGTGCAAATGAAAATAGTAATGCAAATCTCAAACTGTACTCTAAAACTAAGAAAATTCGTGCCATACATTCTGCTGAAACTATTGAGAGTTATACAAAATCTAAAAAAAATACCAATAGATCAGAATCTAAACGTGCACTAATGATGAATCCATCATTTCTGGTTCATATGACATTTGCTTCAAAAAGTGATCTTATTGTAGCATCAAAAACTCGAGGCATCGTTATCTGCCCAAGAGCAAATGCTGCTTTAGCTGAGGGTATTCCAAATATTGAGTTAATGTTAAAAACTAATTGTAATCTTGCAATTGGCACAGATAATGTGATGATAAATTCACCAGATCTATTTAGAGAGATGGATTATCTATGGAAAGTTTCTATGGCTTTACATAAAAAAAGGATAAATCCAAAAACAATTCTTAAAATGGTTACTGTAAATGCCGGGAAACTACTTGATCAAAAAATAGGTTGTATTAAGGAAGGTTTTCTAGCTGATTGTATATTTTTAGATAAAAAATCAATAGACTTAGATCCTTTGAATAATCCACACGCAGCAATTGTTCATAGAGCATCTGAAAATTCAATTAAGGCTATCATGATTGGAGGGGAATTTGTTCATGGTAAGATCTAGACCATATGTCATACTTAGTGCTGCAATAACACTTGATGGAAAGATAGGCATTAAAAATAAAAGAACAAAACTTTCGTCAAAGAGTGATAAGATTCGAGTTCATAGATTAAGATCACAAGTTGACGCAATAATTATTGGTAAAAACACAGTAAAGTCAGACAATCCACTGTTAACAGTTAGGCATGTAAAAGGAAATAATCCGATTAGAATAATACTTGATTCATTAGGTACAATTAGATCAAACTCAAAAATAATTCAAACATGTAAGCAAGTACCAACAATTATAGCTGTGTCCCAATCTATTTCGGCAAAAAATCTACATCGCCTCAAAAAATTCCCTTTGGAGGTATTGATTTGCGGTAAGATTAATGTCAATATTAAACATCTTTTAAGAACTTTATTGAAATGTGGAATTAAAAGAATTCTTTTAGAGGGTGGTGGAACTACTAATTGGTCATTTGTAAAACAGAACTTGATTGATGAAGCAATAATCACTTTAGCGCCATACATATTAGGTGGTAAGGATTCAATCAGTCTAGTTGAAGGGACTGGATTTAAAAATTTAGACAGTATTTCAAAAATAAAACTAAAAAAAATTAAAAAAAATGGAAATGAATTAATATTATTTTACAAACTTTAAACTTTTACATCTTGTTTTATTTGATCAATTTTTTTTAAGAAGAGTTTTCGTACTCTCTCATTCTTTTTTATATCCATAGTTCTACCACACGATGAACATTTAAAATCCAAATCCAGTGATTCTTCAAATGTTGCTCTAGGACAATCACCATTACCACAATGATAGAAATCCGAGCCATTTTCATAATCATATCGTTGTTGTAATCTTTCTAGAACCTTTTTTTTCTGCACATCAATGAAATTTTCTACTTCATCATGCCTTGATCTCCATCTATATACAAACCAGCCTTTTCGCTCATCCTTCACTCTCACTCCAGTGATTAGTCCCTTTCCAAAGAGATCATACAAGACTTTTCTGACCATGTTTATTCTCAAACCTGTAGAACTTGCAATTTCTTCATCAGTTGCATCCTCAGATTTTAAAAGTGATCTTGAGACTTTAAGATATTCGTCACCACCAATCATGGCAGATATTTTTACAAATGGGTCTTCGTATTTATCAACCATATTTCTTCACATTTTGTCCAGTATTAATCGATATTTCTTCTTCCATACTATATATGCGTGTCCGACATTATTATTTTCTACTGGCATACTATGAATACTGTTACTTTTTCCTATTTCTGCTAGTATTTTGAAAATATTACTTTAAAATCACTTTTTTTCCTTTTTTTGTAGGAATGATTCGTCTTACTGAATTCTCAAATTTCATATCAAATTGCTTTCCTTTGTGAAGTCTGTCTAAGACAATTGCTAGTGCACTAATCTCTGAATGAGGTTGGTTTGAGATTGATATGTTAAAATCAGCTTTTTCATAAATTGCTCTAGGAACTTTTTCAGCTCCTACTACAATCAGAATATTCTGATTTTTTCTAATCTCCTTTGCAACATCATCAATTTTTTCCCCATACATTGTTAAGTGTACAATTCTGTATTCATTGATTTTAGATTTTAGAACTTTTTTCCAATCTTCAAAAAATTCAACCTCAAACTTCCCTCCCCATGTTTTATTCATTTTTTTAATAGTGTTTTCGATTTCCGGATCAACCTCATTCATGTAAATTTTTGATGCACCAAGTGCTCTTGCAACTAATGCAGCATGGGTTGTGACACGGTCATCTCTTATCACCCTTTGCCCAATCCTTAAGACTTCAATATTCATCAGTACACACTAAGATCCTAAATAATCTAAATGTGTTGATGATTTAGGATTTTTACTTATTTTCGTTTGGCAGTCATAAATAAATGGAATGAGGGATTTTTCATATATTTCTAATATTCTATTTTCAACTTCATCATGATGTTGAATAACACAAATACAATCAATTCCTTCAAGTGATTCATTACTAAGATCATTTTTTAATGTAAAATTCAATTCTGAAAGTTGGTTCTCTTTTAGATATTTCTCAACAAATTCTACTCTAAAAAAAGGATCATAGCCAAAAACTTGGAAATTCTTAGTTTTTAATTCATTAATAATTTTGAAACTTGCGGAATCTCTCATATCTTCTACATTTGCTTTGTATGATAGCCCACAAACAAGAACTGATTTTTTCAGATTTAATTTATTAATAGTTTCATTAATTGAATCAGAAACATATCTAGGCATTTTTTCATTAATTCTTAGTGCATCTTGAATTGTACTAAAATCTACATCAAACTTTCTTGCAGCTTCTACTAAGAATCTGGGGTCTTTTGGGATACAATGACCACCAGCACCAGCTCCAGGATAGTGTGGCAAAAAACCAAATGGTTTTGTGGCAGCAGCATCAATTACTTCTTTAACATTGATTTCTAATCTATCACAAAGCATTGCTAATTCATTCACTAGAGATATGTTTACTAATCTGAAGGCATTTTCAAATGATTTTACAATCTCGGCTATTTCTGGCGAACTCACACGTATTAGATTTCCACCATTAACATTGTCATAAATTATTTTTGCTATAGAGTTTGTAATATCATCCGAACAATAAATAACTCTAGGAATATTTTCTATTCCCCATTCTTTATTACTTGGATCAATTCTTTCCGGGCAAAAAGATACCCCAAAATTTTCACCCACAATAAATCCTTTAGATTTGATAATTTCGGATATTTTCTTTGTAGTGCCAACTTCCACACTACTTTCTAGAATTATTACATCCCCTTCTTTTGAAAATTTTAAAAAATTTTCCACAGCGGTTTGAACAAAAACATCTGAACTAGTATTTTTATCAGGAATTGGAGTCGGAACACAAATTATACCTACTTTAGGATTTGTTGAATCTTCAGGTTGATCAGATAATTTTAACATGTTATTATTTCTACATAGTAGAAATTCCTCTTTCAAAAATAACTCAGAATCTAAAAGACTGTTCTTTTGTAATCTTTGGATTCGTTCTTGATTAATGTCTATCCCTATTACATTAATTCCGTTATTTGCGAGGCGAACGGCTAATGGAAATCCAACGTAACCAAGCCCAAAAATCTCGATAGAAAATAAATTTGAATTAATTTTTTCTAATGTTTCTTTTAATGACATAAACTATCCTCTTGCTTAAATTTAGAACTATTTGTACATTGGGAAACAATCATCACTTAGTTTTTGCCCCAATCAATTCAGTATAAATCACTGCTTCTCTTTTCTCAAGATTTTTTCCACTAAAGTCTAACGCCTTTATTTTTGCCTTATCTGAAAATGTTTTGTATGTGACTTTATTATTTAACAACTCGTTGATAGATGTCGCAAATGAATCAGAGTCAGCTTTTGTAAATACTACATTTCCTTCTAATCCTTCCGAAAAATTTTCTTTTGATGGAGGAATCACAATTGGTAATCCTACTGTCATTGCTTCCATTACTGGCATAGGAATTCCTTCAACTTCTGGATTGTATGCAAGTGCAAATATATCTGCAGATTTGTAATAATTTTGTATCTGATTATGTGGAATTGATTCTTTTATAGTTATTTTATTTTCTAATCAATTTTTTTTAATTAATTCTTCTAGTTTTGTAAATAAGAATCCACTACCTATGATCATTAAACTTGCATTAATTTTTTTCATTGCTTGAATAACACATTGATGATTTTTTACAGGGATTAAAGCGCCAACTGATAAAATAAGTGGTCTTTGTAAAAAATCTAATACCTCTGCATTTGAAAATCTTTCATAATCAACTCTATTGTGTAGTATCTCTGGCTTCTTATGATTATGCTTTAGAACATATGGTTCTATGATTTTGTATATGCAAGTAATTTTATCTGCAGATCTAAGAACATATGGTTCTATGAATTTTTCAGTATATTTCAGAACTAAATATTTTTTAAGATTAGTTTTTTTCAAAATTTTTCGGTTACTGTCATACTGTGTGTGTAAAGAGAGAAAAAAAGGAATCTCTAATTTTTTTGCACATTTTGCTGCTACCCATCCTTCAATCAATGGATTAAATGCTCTGATTGCATCAGGCTGAATTTCTCTTACAATGTTTAAGATTCTTTCAAAATGCTTGTTTCGGGTCTTTACGTTGATTTTTCCTACAGAGTGAATTGTAATTTTTGCTTTTCCTGCGACTGTTTGAATTTTTGAAGCATCAATGTCTTTTTCAATCATTGTGATAAAATGAATTTCATCAAAGAGATTTTCTGGATTATAGTACCTCTCTTTAATTTCTCCTTTCTCATAATACGCTTGAAGTGGGTCATTTGGAAAAATACATAATTTCACTAATAGTCACTTTTATTGAAATTTGATTTTAATATTTAATAGAATTTCTGTCTACATAATTTCTTTTTTACTTCTAATTTTCATTACTTATTATACAAAATAATATGATGAAAAATTATGTTTAGGAAAATCGCTAAAAAGATATTAACAAAATCTCCCAAGACCTATACTTCTATCCATGCGGCAAATTTTGAACGTACACATAAACAAGACTTTTCAAAGTTTGATGAAAGAGAAAAAGAGTTACTATTAGATGTCCAAAAGAATGGATATACCGTAATACGAAATTTCTTTGATAACGAATTATGTCAAGCATGTATTAACGACATGGATATGATGTTTGAAACGAAAAAAGAATTTGTTCATAAAAGTGAATATGCTGATTCTAGAATTTTTGGTGCAGAGGATCTTTCTAAAAATATTAAGAAATTTGCAGATGATTTATTTTTACACAAAATTGCCAATGCATATAATGCAGTTCCAACAAGCAACGGTTTTACTTTAGCTGGAAAGATTGAAGCAACAGGACATAAATTTGGTTCTGGTGGTGAATGGCATAGAGATAGTTATTTTCGTCAATTCAAATCTCTCCTTTATCTAACAGATGTTGATTTAGACAATGGACCATTTCAAGTAATCCACAGATCACATCAGTCTAAACAAATTTCAATTGATACAAAAAATGCAGATTTAGAATCAATGCAGTGCTCATTTAATCAAGGCATTGTTGAAAAAATTTTAGATGAAAGTCCTGACAGATTAAAAACATTAACAGGAAAAGCAGGAACATTGGTATTAGTTGACACATCAATTATTCACAGAGGTATTCCTCTAAAAACTGGTCAAAGATATGCATTAACAAACTACTTTTTTGAAAATGCTCAGATCAACTCGCATCTAGTAGAGCATTTTGCACCTATGGTTTCACCAGAGAAAGTACTAAGAATGGGACAAGATAATTAGTGTTTTAGAATTTTTTGCAAATTAGTCTATCAATTTCTTCTTATACTTTTTTTCGAACATATTTTTAGAATCCTAACATGAGTTTACATGTAAAAATTTCTTCAGAAATTGATGAAAATGAATGGAATGAAGATTTATCCAAGAGCACTGGATCTACTGTCTATCAAACATATAACTGGCAAAAACTATATCGTGAAGCATTTGGTTCAAAACCAGTGTTTATTTCTATAACTAATGAAAATGGAATTGTGGTTGGACAACTTGCATGTCTAATACATGAAAAAATGCAAGTGACGGATACAAACTCCTTATCTAAAAAGATTGGAAATCTTCTTGGCTTAGGTACTTCATTGTGGTGGTATCATGGACCTATCATTCATGATAAGGATAATAGCAATGAAATACTTGAAATTATTTTATCTACTGTTGATAAAATAGCTCAGGACAATAATGTCATAAACATAAGAGGTATTTCTTCACCATTAACAGAACAATTCCCTACCAGAACTTTTGAAGAATTTGGGTATAATGCTGAATCAAGATTAACTTTCATAGTCGATTTGAACCAAACTACTGATGATTTGTATAACTCTTTGAAAAAGGATCCAAGATATTATATCAGGAAATCAGAGAAGGAAGGTTTTGATTTTGAAATTGCTAATGACATAGAAGGTTTGGAAAGATTTCAGGATCTAAAAATTGAGTCGAAAAAAAGGGGTGGAAAAAAGTATGTACGAAATCCCGAGTTTTATAGAAAGCATTGGGAAATCATGCAAAATAATGGATATGAAGAATGGTTACTAGCAAAAGATGATGGTAAAATTAAAGGCACAATTCTCACATTACTTTTTAATGGAAATGTGATTCAACATGCTTTAGCTAATTCTCCTGAAAAAGAACTTGTAGGAACTTTTCTAACATGGAACACTATCAAATGGGCACAAAAAATGAAATATCGTACATTTGATTTTGCAGGGGTAGATCCATCGCCAAAAACAGAAAAAGAAAAAGGGATTTATTTTTACGCTGCTAAATTTGGGGGTAAAAAAATTGACTTTTTTTCATACACAAAGATTATTGATCGAAAAAAGTATTATCTATCTTCTGGAATCAAGAATCCTAGAAAAATAATCTCCAAATATCATAATTACAAGTCAAAAAAACTAGAAAGGATGACTAAAAAATGACCTCATCTGTTAAAAAAGGAAAGAAAATATACAACGAAAAAGGATTTTCTGGTTTATTTCAAGCAACAATATTCAAATTCTTAGCTAATTCTTTTGGTATTCCATCTAGAAAAATTGCTGTTTTTAATGGTGTTGCTGTCAGAGGTGCAAGTTTAGCCTCCAAAATAGATATTTTTCCAGAGCATGAAGCTGAATTAATAACAGCAATAAGAAATTATGTCAAATCTGGAGAAAAGGCTCTTGTAATTGGTGGTGGAAGCGGAGCATCTACAGTTGTTGTTGCACATCAAGTCGGAAATTTAGGAAGTGTTTTTTCATACGAAGGAAACAAAAATTCTTTTGTTCGAGTCAAAGAAACAGTGAATCTAAATAAAGTAAATGATCATGTTAAGGTCTATCATACAATAGTGGAAAAACCAGTTTATTTGTTAGGAGAAATAGGAAATCCACCAACACTTGCAGCCAAAGATCTTCCTGATTGTGATGTATTGGTAATGGATTGTGAAGGTGCAGAATTACCGATTTTGCAAAATATCAAAATTAGACCAAGGCTAATCATTGTTGAAGCTCATCCATCACTTAATTCACCAAAAGAAGAGGTTAGCGATTTGTTAAACAAATTGGGATATGATATAATTTCAAGTGATGCCAGGGGTGAATCATTAGATGTATTATCTGCTATTCAGAAAGATTAGGAGTTAACAATTGTCAGAAGTTCGAGTCACATATTCTGGATTAATAGGATTAGCAATAGGACTTTCTACTGTAATTACTGGTTTAATCTTTATTCTGATTGTAACCAGAAGTCTTACTCAAGAGGAACTAGGTACATGGGGTCTTATTGGTGGTTTAATTACATACGTAGTAATTCTTGAGCCAATGATTTCTTATTGGTCAACACGAGAGATTGCACGAGATATCAATTCAGGAAAAACTGCAGTAATTAGTAGTGGTGTTTTTTCAATTGTAGGAGCTCTAGCTTTTCTTTTAATAGCATTTTTTGTGAGTGAACCAACAGGAACTGATATTGACATCTTATTTTTTGCAGCGTTAATGATCCCTTTTTCATTTTTGAACAGAACATTATCTGCAATAGCTTTAGCCTGGAAACCACATGTCAAAAGCTATGGCATGCTAATTTTTGATTGTGCAAAGATTCCAGCAGCATTAATTTTTGTATATTTTATGGAATTAGGAGTATCTGGAGCAATTTTAGCCCTAATTGTAGCTTATATTCCAAGTATCATGGCTTTAGGAATTCTATCAAGAAAAAAACTACAAAATAATTTTAACAGAAAGTTTCTAAAAAATTGGTTAACTAGAGCCTGGCTTCCCTCATACATTAAATTTCCTAATTTGGTAGTTTTAGATGTACTAATATTTTCATTGATCACTGGCTCTGTAGTAGGATTAGCTTATTGGGTGACTGCTACCACAGTTGGTACAGCTGTACGCCATTCTAGTCAAATAACAAGAGCTGTTTATCCAAAGTTATTAAGTGGTGGAAGAAAGGAACATTTGCAATCAAATTTAATAAGATTATTTTATTTTGCATTCTTATTTATGGCAATTTCAATTGCTTTTGCGAAACCAGTTTTATTTGCTCTTAATCCAATTTACGATATAGCAGCACTAGTTGTAGTATTCATTGCAATCCGTTCATTTCTAAAAATACTAGGGAGTTCATTTACACAGGCACTACAAGGAATAGAGGAAGTAGACAAAAAAGAATCCTCACAAAAAGACTATCTAAAAAGCAAACTGTTCTATCTACCCTCAATACGATTAATTCGTCGTGGTGTATACCTTGGTGTTTTGGCAGTCGGACTTTTCCTTTTAATACAATCAGATGCCTCTCAAATAGAATTAGTCACTTATTGGGCAATCATACTCTTCATTGTTGAGATTCCATTTACCATCTATTATTATTATTTAGTCAGAAAGAATTTCCCACTTTCGCTTGATATTGTTGCAATCATGAAGTATTTGGCAATTAGTATTGGTGTTTTTGGTTCAGTATACTTCCTTATGGAAAAATTCTTAGTATATGAAACTAGTATTTTTCAATTTTTACCGAACTTAATTCCATTTCTACTTTTAGGAATTTCTGCGTACTTTGGTTTAACCTACCTAACAGATAAGAAAACTAAGAAGTTGTATCATGCAATTTTATCAGAAATTAGACGAAAAAAAAATAAGCGAGAAACAGAGTGATAAAATAAAATGGAAAAAACAAAAAAACCTAACATCTTTTTTTTACTTATTGATTCCTTTCGATCTGATAAATTCTATGGAAATGAAAAAACATCAATTACTCCAAATTTGGATTCTGTGATTAAAGATGGAGTTTATTTTACACAAGCGATTAATTCAAGTCCAGCATCAGTATCTGCCATATCAAGCGTTCTTACTGGTAAATGGCCTGACAAGGTTATAGTTAGTGGAACTAAGAATCATGAATTAAGCCATAAGGAATCAAATTACATTAATAGACTCAATGAATTAGGATACAATACAACTTCATTAACGCCTGAATATTTTACTTATTCAAAACTAACATCAGACTTTCATGTTTCATTATGGTTTAATGGAGGATTACATGATGGAGTAGGCCAACAAATTATTGATACTATTGATAAGTTAAAATCTCCTTGGTTTTTTTTCATTCACATACTTGATATCCATGGTACGGCAAGAAATTTTCCTAAACAATTCAACAACAAAAAATATGGCTTTAATGAATATGAAAGACGTATATCTGCAATGGATCCTTGGTTAGGAAAGATCTTTGAAAAAATTGATCAAAGTAATACATTGATCATTGTGACTGCTGATCATTCAACAGATAGAGGAATTTATACACCAAAACAAGAAAAAATGAAATCAAGCTTTAATCAGAATAATTTAGAGCCATTTGTTGGTATAACAAGAAAGTTGTTGTCTAGATCGTTGACCAAAAAAATGCGTGGGTTTTATGTTGAAAAAAAGATTAAAACAAAAAATCAGAAAAAGGCAGCTGCACTAAAAAATATTTCAGAACTGGATAAATTTGAGAAACGTATACAAAATAATCTTGTTAATCCAGGATTTTCTTTATATGATGATAGATTTAGAATCCCACTTTTATTCTCAGGACTAGGATTAGAACCAAAAATTATAGATCAACAAATACGGTCAGTTGACATATTTCCATCAATCTTTGACATCATTGAGGCATCATCCGAAATGGATGTTGATGGATCAAGCGTGATGTCTCTCATTAATGGTCAGAATTTTGAGGAAAAACCAGCCTTCATACAAATTATCACTAATTGGTTGACGACAAAAAGCTCTAGTGATATTAACCTGATTGGAATAAGGCATAAAGGCTTCAAATATTTTAGAGCAAAAAATGATCCAACTCAAAACGTTGGTCTTTTTGATCTTACAAAAGATCCCCACGAAGTAAATAACTTGGCAGAATCATATCCTGAAAAAATTGTCCAGATGGAAAAAACCATTTCTGAAATTAGAAAAGATATATCTGATAAATTACAAAGTGGATCTGAAAATCAAAACGATCTAACGAAAAATGTACTATCTGAGGAAAAATTACAAAAGTAGGTATTTGAATTGGTTATTTCTAATAGAATTAAACTCGGACTATGGTTACGAAAACATAAGACTAGTCTGACAATTGCTCAATCTCTTAACAAATTGCTTTACACAACAACTGGTTCAGCTCATGTATTACCTGATTTTTTAATAATTGGCGCTGCACGATCAGGCACTACCTCATTATATGAATATCTAACTCAGCATCCTTCAGTAATTCCTGGAGTTGGCAAAGAAATATACTTTTTTGACAAAAAATTTGCCAAAGGCATTAATTGGTATAAATCATTTTTTCCAACAAAAATAACTAAATCCAGATTAGAAAATCAACAAAAAAGAAAATGTCTTACAGGGGAGGCAACTCCAAGATACCTACATTACTATCATAGTCCTAAAAGGGTGTTTGATCTAATTCCAAATATTAAATTGATTGTATTATTGCGTAATCCGATTAATAGGGCTTATTCACACTATCAGATGGAAGTAGGTAGTGGTAATGAAAAATCTTCATTTGAAGATGCCATAGAACAAGAAGAAGATAGAATTAGAGATGATATGAGAAAGATGGAAAAAGACGAAAACTTTTACAGCGTTTATTTTTATAGAAAGGCTTACTTAAACAGAGGAATTTATGCTGATCAACTTGAGAGGTGGTTTAAGTATTTCCCTAGAGAGCAATTTCTCATTCTAAAAAGTGAAGATCTTTATTCAGATCCAGCCAAAACATACGAACAAGTTTTAGATTTCTTAGGTCTAACAAAATTTGAATTAAATCTTTTCAAGGCACATAGAAAGGGAAATTATTCCTCTATTAGTGTAGAGACGAGAAAAAAATTAATTGATTACTTTAGACCACATAATGAAAGGTTGCACAAGTTACTAGGTAGGGATTTTGGTTGGAATGATGAGTGAAACCCGTTTTAAAACACAACTAAAGGATAAAGTTGATTACAATTCACGAATTTATCCATTTGCTAGATCATTATACAGGACATATTGTAATTTCGCAGGACCATTTCATATTCTACCAGACTTTATTATATTTGGGGTCTCAAGGTCAGGAACAACTTCATTATACCAATATCTTTCTCAACATCCTAACATAGAGCCATCCGTAGTTAAAGAACCTCGTTTTTTTGATATGTATTTTGATAGAGGCATTAACTGGTATAGAATGAATTTTCCATCAAAATGGCAAAAATTTACCTTTACTAATTTTAAACACAAAAAATTCATCACAGGTGAAGCATCAGGTGCATATCTTCAAAACCCTCATGCACCAAAACGAATTCATAATCTTAATCCAGATATGAAATTAATCTTACTTCTTAGAAATCCTGTTGATAGAGCATTTTCTCATTACATAAGAAAAATGAAAAATGGTTCAGAAAAATTATCGTTTGAAGAAGTCATAGAGAAAGAACAAACACGAATTGCAGGGGAACAGGAGAAAATGGAAAAGGATGAAAAATACTATAGTGCAATTTATCACAGTCTTGCATATATTACAACCGGGTTGTATGCAGTACGTCTCAAACGTTGGTTGAAGTATTTTTCAATGAAGCAGATTCTTGTTTTGGAAAATGGAGAATTCTTACGTGATCCTGAAAAAGTCTACAATCAAGCTATAGAGTTCCTTAGCTTGCCAAAATGGAACTTGCAAAGTTATAAAAAATTTTCCAAGCAGAAATTATCAATTGATATGAATCCACAAACAAGAGAAAAATTATTGGAGTATTGTAAACCTTTCAACGAAGATCTTTATTCTCTTATTGGAAAGAGATTTGATTGGGATAAATAATTGGTAATTAGTGTCAGCTCATAAACTGCTTTACTAAAATCTAGTTCTCAAAAAACCTCATTATTTTATATATTGTGTTGTACGTTTTTCTTCGTCACTAAAAATTACACCTACAGTACGAAGTAGTGTTACATTATTTTTTTCACAATATTCTTTTAATTTACTAATATAATCTGGAAATTTTGTTGATGGTTCATTATTCTTAATTAATGCTGAATAAAGATCATCATGATCAAGCATTATAATTTTTTTACTAGTTGGAATTGCATTAACTATATTTTCAATATTCAGAACTGCTTCTGGGCTCTCAATTTTCGGTACAATGATAATTTCTTTTGGAATTACATTGATGTATGTGTTTAGATCCTCTGATGAATTTACATTAGATACTGCGAAATACTTGATATTTTTATTTGTGTTTAAAATTGTGAGTAAGTCATCTAATGAGTATTTATTATTTGGAGGTTTAACTCGGCCTTTAGGGAGATCAATGAAGATTTTCTGTCCCTGATGTTTTTGTAATAAATTTTCTAATTCCGTGATACTATTTACCCATGCAAGATTGATTCTGTAAGTTGTTTCATCAGGGAATGGAATACCATAATTTGATGCATTTTGTGATATGATTATCATGTTATAATTATAAGTATTTTTTAATTAAATATATAATTTGTTTTATTTTTTTTAGTAAATCCTAGAATATATTTTTGCATGATAGATCAATTACAAATGTGTATGATACCAATGATTTAAAAAATCTATAATAAAACAATAGAATCAAAACATGTAGACAAATTCTATTCACTCACATCATTCAATGTAATACAATTTGTTTTATATTACGAAATTGTTATACAAAAAATAGATTGTCAATAGAACATCAGAGAAGACTTTCTCACGCTATATGGAATATTAAACGATATAGAAAAATTTATGGAATATCAAAAGCTATTCGTGTTCTTTTACATTATGGTTATGTGGCTACAAAGAAAAATACACAGCCAAGCTCTGATGATTTTATTGTAGATGTTAATGGTTACAAACTTGCAGTCATTCCAGGTGATCTGGGTATATCATCTGAATTAATGATGTTTAAAACCCATGAGCCACTTACTACGAAACTTCTTTCCAAAGAACTCAAAAAAGGTATGACTTGTTTAGATATAGGTGGTAATATTGGATACTATACACTTCTTGAATCTAATATTATTGGAAACACTGGTAAGGTAATAGCAATAGAACCATCACCACCAAATTTTCAACACTTGAAGAAAAATCTAGAACTACAAGATGCAAAAAATGTGGATGCTTATAATTTTGCTGCAGGAGATGTAGACGGTAATGTAAATTTCTTGGTGTATAAAGAATCAAATGGTTCATTTACAATTCCTGATGGTGAAACAACTGATCTACCAGGGGAATTAATCAAAGTTTCAGCTAAACGCATAGATACTTTCTTGGATGAATTAGACGTTAACCATGTCGATTTCGTAAGAATGGATGTTGAGGGATATGAATCTCATATTATTGAAGGAATGAAAGATACTATGAAAAAATCAAAGCCTATGTTTCAGATTGAAGTTCATGCTTCAATTTTAGGTAAAGAGGGGACTAGACAATTCCTTAAGGTGTTTCAAGATAATGGATATGAAGCAAAATATTACATTCCTAGAGATATTGATTTACCAATTATTGGAACTATGAATGATGTAAAATATCATACCATCGATACACTCATTGAGATGCTTGAAAATGATACACTATCTCACTTTTTTAATTTATGCTTAAAAAATAATGAAGCATGACTAAGTGATACTATTCGATCTATCTTGAAAACAGCCATAATTTTTGATAAAAAAACTGAAAAATCGGAAACAGAAGATACTATCGAGATAGATCTAGATGATCTGGAGTCATATAGAAATTTCAGACATGGTATAGAATTTGTTAATTTTCCTAGTAAAATAATTAATGATAAAACAATAATGGAATGGTTCGAAGCTGATGGAATTTCCTACTGGTGGTTTGCATCACCAATATTACACTCTAAATATAATGATGCAGTTTTATTCATAAATAGATTATCTTCATTTCTTGAGGATAAATCAATTAATTTAATAAAATTACATGGTGCATATAATAAAATTGAATTAATAAAACAAATTGCAAAACAAAAAAAGATTAAACTTGAAATCTCCCGTGAATATTTTCAATTTAAGGCAAAAGATAGAATTAAAAAAATGGCAAAAAAAGCTGTTTATGAAAAAATAGCGAAAGAAAAAATTAAGAAACGTAATATTTTATTTGATAAACTAACTACTGAAGAAATCAATTTAGAAAATCCAGTGATTATTACTTCACCAGATGTTTATCGTAGAAACACATTTGATTTTACTATGAAAAAATCAAAGAGGGAAGAATTTTTCATAAAACCA
Source organism: uncultured Candidatus Nitrosopelagicus sp. (assembly GCA_964539205.1). Taxonomy (GTDB): domain Archaea; phylum Thermoproteota; class Nitrososphaeria; order Nitrososphaerales; family Nitrosopumilaceae; genus Nitrosopelagicus. The sequence goes on along the minus strand of CAZIHG010000004.1, from coordinate 5,562 downwards.
TTTTTAGACACATTAGAAGAGAACAAGATTCCAATGTTATGTTTTGATTTGGATTACACACTTAAAGGAACTACAAATATTCTTGAAGAGAGGTTAGAAACCAATTTTAATTGGATACCAATTGAGTATCTTTTAACAAAGAGCAAGTCTATCAAAACAAAACAAACAATTTCCTCACTAAAAAAATCTGTAAATCTTCTATTAAAAAGTGGCAAAGATAATCTTCTAGTCTACAAGGAAATTTCTTTGATTGGATATCTAAAACCAAGTTTTGAAGATTTATTTCTAGAGCCTAATCTTCCTACCTATATCCACTTAATTGAATTATTAGAAGAATATTTGAAAAAAATTAATCCAAGAGCGATAATTCAGGTATATGAAACTGGACCTTATGCAAAAGCATTTCAGGTTGTAGCAGAAAAATTACAAATCAAAACATTTGGAATTCAACATGGCCTAATTCCAACTGATTATCCAAATTATATGTTCAAAGAAATAAAGAATGAAAATTTTCCTCTTGGAAATATTATCCCTGATAAAACTTTGGTTTATGGAGAATATTATAAGAAAATCTTGACAGAGATTGGAAACTATCCTAAAGAAAAAATCCAAGTGATTGGAAATCCAACGTATTTTGAATTTGAAAAAATAAAAAATTTAATTGACAAGAAGGATCTAGTTATTAAGAATGATTTTCATAATGAAAAAATCATTCTGGTCCCTCTTTCTATGAGATTTTTTTATATTAAAAATAGTCCTGATCGAATTTTATTGAATGCGCTATATGATGGATTTAAGGATCGAAGTGATGTAAAAATTTTAGTTCGTCCACATCCAGGTGATAAACTTGATCAGCTAACATTGGCAAAACACTTTCCCGGAAATAATTTTAAAATTTCTTATAATACTTTATTTGAAGATATTTTTTTGAGTGATATGGTAATAATATTACCAATATCTTCTGTTAGTAGTGAAGTTCCTATCTTTGAAAAACCTCTATTGTTAGTTAATATTGAAAAAGATAATTCAACTGATGCAATTGATGATGCCTATTTACAACTTGTTAAGCATGATGTTGCTAGATTGGTCTCATCATCTAATCTTGTAGTTACAATTGATTCAATCAAAAAAGATGAGATTTGGAAAACTACTGATTCAGAAAAACGCAAGAAATTCATACATGATTATTTTAATTATGGAATTTCATCTGATCTTTTAGGTTTGATTAAGTAGTTTTACTCTAGCATATCAAAGGTTAATGGTTTTTCTTTTGGTATGTTTACTTTGGCTTTTTTACCAATTATGCTATCAAAATGAATTGGTTGAATTCCAGTACCAGGTCGTCGAATATCTATTAACTCTTTTGTAATTATTTGACCACTTTTAATTTCTGTTATTGCAATAATACTTACACGGTTAGTAGTGAGATTATCTTTTTCTGAAAGAGTAGGACTCTTTACACCACTACCTTTTGCTTTTTCGATTAGTCTAGTAGATTTGATTAATGAAGAGAATTGATCTTTATCTAATGCAACAATATCATCAGGCGCTGAATTATTATTTGGATCTCTAAAGTGTCTTTCGATCATATTTGCGCCCATAGATACTGCACCAAACGATATTGACCAACCAATATTATGATCTGAAAAACCAACTGGTAAGTCAAATTCTTTTTTTAGTGTTAAAATCGCATTTAGATTGGTTTCTTCAGGCTTGTTTGGATAATCTGAGACACAATGTAAAATTATTAATTTCTCATTACCTGTTGATAAGATGGTTTCAACCGATGTTCTAATTTCTTCTAATGTACACATACCAGTTGATAAAATAATTGGCTTTCCAATATTTGCGACTTCTTTTAACAAGGGAGTGTGACATGCAAGATCAGAACCAATTTTGTAAATTGGTATATCCATTTTTTTCATTATATCTAGATCTTTAATGTGACTAGGAGCAGAAAAGACAGTTATTCCTTTATTATTTGCATAATTAACGACTTCTATTTGAAGTTCTTTCGAAATTTCACACTTTTTGAATAAATCGTACTGTGAAATTTTACCAGTGTTTTCCATATCGAATAAATTATTTTTAGTAGTGATAGTATTAGCCTCGAATGTTTGAAATTTCACTGCATCAATTCCAATTTCGATTGCTGAATCAATTAATCGTTTAGCCTCTTCAAAGTTACTAAACATACTCCCAATTTCAGCCACGAAATAACATGGCTTTCCATTACCAACCAATTTCCCATCTAGTTCAACATGTTTCAAGATATTTCACCACCAAAACAAATAATTCATACATTTTCTATCTACTCTAATCATTTCCCTTTTTAATAATCTTCAACGATCTCTCTCCCTCATTAAAAAGTAAATCAATCATTGCCATATTAGGATAAAAAGGATCAAAAACCTGTTCGTATGTTGGATGCTGAAAGTTCTGGAACTCCAGTTTAATTTTTTGACGTAAAAAATCATCCATTACAAGATAGTTCTTGCCTGAAATTCCTGAAATATATCTATCAGCATTAAGGTTTTTACATATTTCTAATATACGATTCGAACCCTTATCTGAAATATCTAATTCTGATGAAAACAAAGTTTTTGTTTTAATTTTTAATTTATCGAAAAGAAATTTTATTACTTCAATGTTCAATTCAACCAAGTATTCAAATTTTTCATCATAAATTTTTTCTAATTCGAACCAGTAGTTATCAAAAAATTCTGCTTTCTTATAATTTTGAATTATTGATTTCTTATGTTTGTTTATCCAATCAGTTGAATAGTTAATTTTGACATCTTTCAAAAGAGTTTGAGATTTTACTTTCACAGGAACAGTCAACCACATCTCACCATCATATGTTCGAATTTTGTTTCTATTTTGAAAGCCATTTTTTTCAAATTGTACATCATCTAAAAATACAAATTTTTCTGAAGAAGTTACTTTTTCAATAAACCCTAACCATGGTAAGTAAACTGGTTGATGAATTGATATTGTTGTCATTTTTGCTCTTTAATGTTAATTGAATAAATATTTTAGAAGTTATTAGAATATTTGTAGACGAATTAATCAAACATGTCTATAAGTTCATTTAAAAATTCGATAATCTTTTCATAGTTATGTTTACTGCAATAATACAAGCAAGAATGGGCTCTTCTAGATTTCCTGGTAAAGTGATGAAAGAGATCGAAGGTAAACCATTACTTTTTTACGTTATAAAACAAACACTCTCTTCAAAATTCATTAATAGAGTAATCATTTCTACATCTATTGCGCCAGAAGATACAATAATTGTAGATTTTTGTAAGGAGAATGGAATTGATTACTATAGAGGTTCAATAAATGATGTGTTAAATCGTTTCTATGAATGCGCAAAAAAATTTTCTTGTGATCCAGTAATAAGAATTTCAGCAGATAGTCCATTAATTGATCCTAATGTAATTGATCGTGTTTTAAAGAAATTTCTTGATAATTCATATGACTATGTTAGCAATAATATTGAAAAAAATCAGGATGTATGGGAAGAATCAACATGTAATTTCCCATTAGGTACAGTAATAGAAGTTACTACTTTCAGTGCACTTGAGATAGCCTGGAAAAATTCAGATGATTCCTTTGAAAGAGAGCATGTTTTTCCATACATCCAATCTCATCCAAAATTATTTAATATTTCTACTATAAAATCAAAGAAGAATCTATCAAACATAAGAATAACAGTTGATAAAAAAAATGATTTAAAGTTTGTCAGAGAAATCTATAAACGAATTTCGAAAAAAAATAAATTTATTACCATTGAGGATATAGAAAAAATCATTTCCAAAGAACCATCACTTCTTGAAATTAATAATGATGTTGATACCGATAATGAACATAAAAAATTTTTACTTATGAAGGAGCAAAAGAAGAGTAATGTCTAAAATTAAAATTCATGATCCATTTTTTGGTAAAGAAGAAAGAAGAGCCGTAGAAAAAGTATTCGATAGCCATCTTTGGGCTTCACCAAAGAATAATAACAAAGTTTCAGAATTTGAAAAAAAATTCCAATCATATCTTGAATGTGATGAATGTGTAGCAGTAGATTCTGGCTCTGCTGCATTATTACTTTCTCTTAGTCTGATGGACTTCAAAAATAAAGAAGTGATAATACCATCTTTTTGTCATATCTCTTTGGCTAATGCTGTAGTCCATAATGGGGGAAAACCAGTTTTTGTTGATATTAATCCAAAAAATCTTTGCCTAGATGTGGATTTGGTTAAAAAAGCAATCACCAAAAAAACCAAAGCAATCGTGCCTGTACATTTTGGTGGAATTCCTTGTGATATTAACAAATTAAAAGAATTATCTAAGAATTATAAAATTAATTTAATTGAGGATGCAGCTCTTGCAACAGGATCAAATTATAAAAATAAAAAAATTGGTAGTCACAGTGAACTGGTTTGTTTTAGTTTTCATCCAGTTAAAATCATTGCAGCACCAAAAGGTGGAGCAATTGCATTAAATGGTTCAAATAGCAAAAAATTCAAAAAAATTCTCTCAGCATTACGGAACTCAGGAATTTCACAGCAAAGCCCAAATTCAGTTAATCAGGTAGGTTGGAATTCTTACATGAATGAATTTTCTGCGGCAATCTGTCTAGAACAGCTTAAAAAATTAAACAAAATGATTTCAATTCGATATCAGATAGCAGAACAGTATCATAACAAAATTTCAATTGATGAGAAAATGCCTCTAGAAAAATCATGTTCTTATAATTTTTATTGGTTGCTAGTAAAGAATCCAAGGATTTTTACAAAGAAAATGCGTGAAAACAACATAGAAGTTGGAAATTATCATCCTCCAACACACGTATCACAATATTATCAAACTACGAAAAAGCTTGTCAATACAGAATTTATTGCAAAACATCATGTTCTTCTACCAACACATCCAAATCTATCTACTAAAGATGTTGAAAAAATTATTAAATTATCTAACAAATTTTCTTGATATGAAATCTCGAAATCAATTGACTAAACTAATCACATTTAACCAGATATGAAACAAAAAAAAATAAAAATTCTATTTAGGACGTATGGAGGTAAGGTAAAGAACAGACAAACAGGATTAGGACATATCTTCCGTTCTATCAATTTATCGTATTATCTAAAACATAGTGTAGATCTTCATTTTTTAGTTGAGGACTATGGTGGAGCCAAAAAAATTTTTAATGAATATGGATTTACACAAATTTCATCACTTGCAAAGAATATTTCTTTAGAATGTGATATTAAAAAAACCGTTCAATACATTTACAATAATAAAATAGATATTTTGATAATTGACAAACACAAAACTGACGTTAAATATCTTAAAGTCTTACGAAAAATTGTAAAAACTGTTATTATAACTGATTTAAAAAATATTAATTTGCCTGTTGATATTTTGGTTAATGGATATGTTGGCTTAGAAAATCAGAAATACAAAAAGGATAATGACTCGTTATGTCTCTTAGGTCCTTCTTATCAAATCCTCAATCATAGGTTTTCTAAAAAAAACAAACTCACTAGTAAAAAATATGACATT
>CAZIHG010000003.1:0-11190 GCA_964539205.1 uncultured Candidatus Nitrosopelagicus sp. | reverse complement strand
CGAGTCATCTCACTAAGTCCTGCCCCTTTACCACCTAGAAGCATCCTATTTTTAAAATCGGCTTCGTCAAATGCATAAACTGGTTTTAATTTTGCCATTTAGGGAGATACGATTTGAGCTGTTTTTAAACTAATGCCCTTGAAAAGTCATCTATAATTTTTTCCCAGTTTCTTGCTTTTACAATTCCACTTGCTACCAGGATTCCTTTCGAGCCAAGTTCCTTTGCACGTGCAACATCCTTTCCAGATACAATTCCAGCACCACATAACAGTTTTGTAGAATTTTTTGCAGATTTTACACTATCAACTGCTTTTGTAATTAGTTGAGGTCTTTCAGTTGATATTGCTCTACCAGTACCAATTAATTCTGGTGGTTCTATTGCAATAAATGTAGGATTTAATTTTGCATATTTTTTTGACTCATTAACATTTTTCACACAAAGTACTGTTTTTAGTTTTAGACGCTTTAATCGTTTAATCAGATTTTTAATTTCTTTTTCAGGTATTCTATGTTCACTATGATTAATTAATGATCCATTAATTTTGGATCTCTTTACAATTTCTGGAATCATAAATCCAGTTGTACTTCCAATTTTCTTATCATCAAGATGTTGTGCAAGAACAATCACATTGAATTTCGTTATCAATGGAATTAGGTGATGTGGGGGTGCTATTGCAATTGGAATTTTATATTTTTTTGATGTTTTCTGTGATATTTTTGCCAGCTTGATGATTTTATCACCTGAGATCTCATCATAGTTTTTACAATTTATAATAAACATTACTTCTCAATTGGTTCGTATTTTCTCTCATATTTTAATTTCATACAAAGAACTGTCATCGTAAGAAACATTGCTGCGACATTAACACCCATTACATATACATCATCAATCTCAATTCCATAAACTAGCCATAATACCGCACCTGCAAAGATGCAAATCATTAGATATGAAGATACATCGTTTAATCTCTTGGTTTTATATCCTTTGATAATTTGTGGTACCCAGCCGGATAAAATTAGAATGCCAGCGGCAATTCCCACTATTCCCAGAGTTACATCGTCTAGAAACATATCAATTAATTCCAGAAGAATTGGTCTAAACCGGTTTGTTTTGGTTTACCCAAAATTGTGTCAAAATCTAAATCCATAGAGGATGTGATTTGTTCTAGTGTACTTTCCATAAATTCCATATATTTTGAAGAGTCAACTTCATCCTGTCTAGCCATTTCAACTGGTTTTACACCTGGCTTATTGAGAATTTTTACATAAGAAATAATGTCACCTTTTTTAATCTCTCTTATTGTTTCTAGCTGTTTTGCAGCACGAATGTGTTGTGGTACTGTTTTTACGTATTCAGCTGGGGCCTTGCTAATCATCACATTAAATGCTAGATCTGATAATGGAATCTTTTTTTCTTGTACTTTAGATGCATAATCGGCTATTTTTTTAGTAATCTGTTTTTTTGCATCTTCAAACTCATTCACATTTTGCACTGCAGATAAAATATCAAGTAATTCATAAAATAGTGTTTTAATGAATTTTGGTGTGTGTGATTTTTTACCTGTTAACCCTTTAACATCAGCTTTACCTTCTTTTGTTACACCTAGATAGTTTTTCTTTCTATTGCTTAATACTACATATCTAAATTCTTTATCAACTTCCAGTTCAACACCATGATCATTTTTTGCTCTATTGATTAACATTTCAATCTGTTCTTGAGTTAGATCCTTTACAAAAATTGAATCAGTATCACCATACAAAACCTGTATATTACTCTCTTTACATTTTTTTATAGTATCAAGAATTATGTGTCGACCCATTCCAGTTGTTGATTCAGCTGCAGGTAAATAATATAATGGAAAAATTTCAGCACCCATTACACCATAGCTTGCATTTAGAATAACTTTCAAAGCCTGAGTCACTACTAAGTATAATTGTCTTTCCTCTTCAGTAATATTGGATTTTTTTGATTGACTTTTGTAATAATTAACACGAAGATCACGTAATGAACCAATAATTAGTGATGTTAATCCATTTTTCTTTGTACATACCCAATGATTAGTTTGTGGAATCATGTTTTTCTTACATTCTTCATGTGAACATCTCACTGTTTCATAGGATAGATTATTGACTTTGATTATACTTGGGTATAGGCTTGCAAAGTCCATTACAATAACATCAAAGTGAATGCCCTCAATAGGGTCCACAACCATTCCACCACGATATTTTTTATCCTTAATTACTGCATCATTTGCAACACCAGCCGATTTATTATCAAGCTCAGTTCTGCGTGGGATCAGTAAATTATTTTTTCTGTGTTCATAATACATTAGACTTCTAATCCATTGTGATACACCCATTCTAGCAATATCATCTATAGGCATTCTTGCAATACGAGTGATGACAATAAGTAAATTCATCAAGAGATCGTTATTGAAACTAGTAAGTTTGTATGTTAGTCTAGCATCATTTTGGCAATATTTTGCAATTTGGTAATATGTCATATCATCAATTTCAACGTCATGTTCAATTTTCTCTTCACCTAAGATGCCTTTACAAACACTATTCAGAGAAAAATCTGTGTATTTCTGACCAAATGCGTAGATTTGAAATGCCCTGTTTGAAAATGTCCTGTATAGGTCTAAATGAACTCCTTTCTGTAAAGTCGCAGAATCTCTCATCATGTATAGGGGATTTTTTTGTTTGCTTACTCCAATTCGATTTGCTCGATTGTAAAGATATGGAAGATCAAATCCATCACCATTGTAGGTAAGAAGTACTGGATATTGTTCAATTAAGCTGAAAGTATCTTCAATCATATCTTTCTCTGTATCATAAAACTTGAGATCTATTCCATCTTCAAGCTCATTTTCACCTTCCTTTATACCGTCACGTCTTAAAAGAAAAATTTTTTTGAGATTATCGCTAGCTTCAAATCCAACAGCAGTGACTCTTTTCTCTGCAAGTTTTGGATCAGGTATTCTACCTATCTCTGATTCAACTTCTATATCAAGACAAAGTCTTTTAATTTTTGGAATAGGTTGATTCAAGAGTTCAGCCCAGTCAGATATTGCATCTTGAAATTCTTTTGTATCTGCCATGCCAGAATTAGATAATCTATCCCAAAGTAGGTTTTGGAGTTCCAGTTTTGTTTCATCTGAAATTTCAAAATCAGTAGGTATGATCTTATTGTTTACAATTTTATAATATTTACCAACAATTAGTTTGTTATCATATAGATAATTTTCATAATACTTGATATCAGATTCCCATGTTTCTATCTCATTACGTATACTTTTTGTGGTTTGTGTTCCACCAATTGCTAAAGGATCCTCAACAATTATTTTAGATACAGTTACAAATTTATCTTTTAGTACATCACGTTTTGTAACTTCTTTTATCTCAATTACATCTTGTCTTTCTGAAAGAAAATCTAGTTCATCAGCTGATAGTTTAGAATAGCAGTATGGTTTATGACCAGTTTTATCAGTCCACAAAAAAATTTTTTGTGATTTAGGTTCATAGAATTTTAATAATGCTTTTTTCTGTTTGCTGTCATATGCAGCAGAGATTAAAAGTGAGCTAGGTATGTCGTTTACATTATCAGATTGCACAGCTTGTTCTTGAGATTGCATACTTATTCATTTGTTGTAAGCTTTTTTGCCCAATCTTTCATTTTATTTTTATCTAGTATTTCAATTTCTATACCAGCTTCTTTGATTAATTCATAATCAGTTTCCGGATATTGGTCTAGACAAACAAATTTTTTTATTCCAATTGTGATAGCCATTTTTGTACATTCAAGACATGGTACAAATGTTGAATAAAGTATTGCACCTCTAACACCAGCTTCTATTCCAAGTATTGCACAGTGCATAATAGCATTTGCTTCAGCATGATTGCATAAACACCTATTAAGATTTTCACCAGATTTGATTTTTCCTTCCATTCTATCTTTGCATCTTTGGCAACCACCCTCAAAGCAGTTTTTTATTCCAGGTGGGGTCCCATTATAGCCAGTAGCAAGTTGCCTGTGCTCTCTTACAATTACTGCACCAACTTTTCTTGTCATACAATTTGAACGTAATTTTGCCAATTCTGCCTGTAGCATAAAATACTCATCCCATGATGGTCTTTCAAAAGTTTCACTCATAAATTTTCTCTGTTTATCTGTAATATAACATTCATGACGATGTGTAATGAATCAAACTATACTGTTGGGTAACAAATTGCTACTAGAAACGCTAAAACATATGGAATATTATTTTTTTCATTGCAATTGGAGTACATTGAAGATGATTTGGTGAAACCTAATTCTATTGAGGTGAGGGATTATCAAGTTTCTCTTGCTAGGCAGGCAAAAAATCGAAATTCACTAGTAGTGCTTCCGACTGGCCTCGGAAAAACCACCATTGCATTACAAGTAATTTTAGATATTTTATCACAAAAAAAGGGAGGCATATTATTTCTTGCACCAACACGAGTTTTGGTTAATCAACATTTTGAATATTTAAAAGAGCATGTTTTGCTTGATGATATTGGAATTGTGACAGGGGAGGATCTAATTTCAAAAAGAAAAAAATCATGGATTAATAGTTTAGTCTGTGCAACACCAGAAATTACAAGAAATGATCTTCAACGTGGAATAGTACCTAATGAACAATTTAGCTTAGTTATTTTTGATGAAGCACATCGTTCTGTAGGTGATTATGCATATACATCAATAGCTAATAATTTTTCTGAAAATGTATTATTTTTGGCAATGACCGCAACATTACCAAGTGATAAGCAAAAAGCAGATGAAATTATAAAGTCATTAAGGATTGAAAGTGTCTTACAAAAGACTGATGAAAGTCTAGATGTGAAACCATACATCCAAGAGACAAAAACAGAGTGGATCAACATTGAACTCCCATTAGATATAAAAGCAATTCAAACATGTCTAAAACTTGCGTTAGATGAAAGATACACTCAGTTACGAAAAAATGGCATACAATTATCTATTGAAAATAAATCACTATCTGCTTTATTACGTGTACGTCAATATGTACTCACACAGAATAGAAGATCAGCAAAACCACTTTTCACAGCAATCAGAATAACTTATGCATTAAATATACTTGAGGCTCATGGAATTACACCATTTCTGAAATTTTGTGAAAGAACACGGAAGAAAAAAGGTGCTGGTGTAAAGGAATTATTTGAAACAGACCCAAATTTTACACGCGCAATACAACTATCAAACATTGCACATTCAAAGGGAATAGAACATTCAAAAATTCCAAAATTATTAGAGATTGTTTCTTCTGTCAAAGATAAGGTATTGATATTTACAAGTTATCGTGATTCTGTAAATGTTATAAACGAAAAATTAAACGAAATTGGTATAAAATCTGAAATATTAATTGGAAAGGCTGGCGAAACTGGTCTGAAGCAAAAAAAACAGATTGAAACTGTTCAAAGATTTCGTGACGGTCAAACCAAGGTATTAGTAGCAACTCGAGTGGGTGAAGAGGGTTTAGATATTTCTGAAGTAAATCTTGTGATATTTTATGATAATGTACCAAGTTCAATTCGATTTATTCAAAGACGAGGAAGAACTGGTAGAAAGACATCAGGAAGATTAGTTGTGTTGATTGCAAAGGACACAATTGATGAAGCATATTATTGGATTGGTAGACGAAAAATCGCATCTGCTAAAACAATTGGTGAGAAACTATCAAAAAAACTTGGAAGTGACCAAGTTAATTCTGAATCACTTGATAATTTTCTTTAAGATTTATCTTCTGAACCATCATCGTTTTTATCTCCAGGACCTACCATTTCTTCAGGTTTAACATCCTGGTCCCATTTTCCTTTAACGCCTTTTATCAGTGATATGCAACCGCCAGATATGATTGCAATTACTAAGATAAATAGTAAATTTTTATCTTGAAGATATTCATCACATTCTATTCTTATTGGTGGTTGATTTTCAGGATATTCGTAGCATTCTGAAAATTCTTTGGTTTGAACTGTTATTTCTGTGAACTGTGCACCAAATACACCTAACACTATGAAACCAATTGTGACTGTGACAAGCCCGATCATGATGAATCTCATGTCACTCATATTCATTATTTTATTTTAGAATATTTTAAGAATGTTTAACATTATATTGCACATCAAAAAGACCTCAATCAAATGTCAAATTGGGCAGATTTTGCAATAAGCGCAGCCAAACGTGGTCCTGGATTAGGTCAAATAAGTGAAGTTATGGTACATGAAGATAAAGGCAATGAATTTGGACCAGCAGTTATAGTTGGAAAACATGAAGTAGCATCTGATATTAAACGTGGTAAATCGTATATCACAATATTTAGAACAAATGAGACAGATTGGAAGCCAGGAGAATTTGTTAGAAGCTATGTTAAAGACGGTGAAGCACATATACGAACAGATGACAATCAGGTAGATTCTGACAACCTTGGCACGTTACCAGATATTGAATAAAAATGTCACAAATCAGCCAAATAAATTATGATATTCAATTTGAACCAATTTTCAAAAATTTTACATTTAATGGAATTGAAATTATTACTTTAACAACTAAATCATCAAACTCATTTACGTTAAATGCTGCAGAACTAGAAATAAACAACTGCCATATAATTCACAATGGAAAAACCATAAAAGCTAAATCAACATTGAATTCAAAAAAAGAAACTCTCACTGTTAAAACATTAAAAAAAGTTTCGGGTAGGATAAAAATCTGCATAGAATTTACAGGATTTTTAAATGATAGATTACTTGGATTTTATCGTAGTAGATATAAAGACAGATCAGGAAAGATCAAATATTTAGCAACAACACAGTTTGAAGCGGCAGATGCAAGACGGGCATTCCCATGTTGGGACGAACCTGCAATAAAGGCAACATTTGATGTTTCATTGTTAGTAGAAAAAAATATGACAGCCATTTCAAACATGCCTGAAAAAATAACAAAGAGTGTTAACTCAAAGGTGCTGGTTGAATTTCAAAGAACACCAATAATGTCAACATATCTTTTGTATTTAGGAGTTGGTGAGTTTGAGTTCTTAGAAGATAACCTAAGAAACATCAAGATTCGAGTTGTGACAACAAAGGGAAATAAAAATAAAGCAAAATTATCATTAGACTTAACAAAAAAATTTCTGGCTGCATATGAAAAATATTTTGGAATAAAATACCCATTACCAAAACTTGATATGATTGCCATACCTGACTTTGCAGCAGGTGCTATGGAAAATTGGGGTGCTATAACATTCCGTGAGACCATATTACTTTATGATTCAAAAACATCATCAACGAGAACTAAGCAATACATTGCAGAAGTCATATCCCATGAATTGGCTCACCAATGGTTTGGAAATGAAGTCACAATGAAGCGGTGGAATGATTTGGGGTTAAATGAGAGTATTGCAACATTTATGGCCACGAAGATAGTTGATATGTTTTATCCTGAATGGGATTATTGGGATCAATTTTTAGACGACGCTATGAATACAGCAATGAGTCTGGATTCACTAAAAACGTCACATCCTATTGACGTTAATGTAAATCATCCATCAGAAATTAGATCAATATTTGATTCCATTTCGTATGATAAGGGTGGTTGCATATTGCGAATGCTCGAATATTTTGTTGGAAAGAAAAATTTCCAAAATGGTCTTAAAAAATATCTAACTAAACATCAATATTCCAATGCAGAAGGTAGTGACCTATGGAACGCAATTGGCAAAGTTTCAAAACAACCAATTGATAAAATGATGAAAACGTGGATTAATCAAGTTGGATTTCCTTTGGTTTCAGTGACAAGGCAAAATTCTAAATTATTATTAAAACAGTCACGGTTTCTTTTAGAGGAGACTAGTTCGTCTAAGAAAGGTGTATGGTCAATTCCTCTCATAATCGAGGAAGGTAATAGTAGGACAAAAAAAATGATGACAAAAAAATCAGAACAATCAAGACTAAAGAACAAAGAAAGAAACTTTATACTAAATCCTGGGAGAACTGGTTTTTATCGTGTTGGGTATGATAAAGAAACATTAGATAACCTATCACTTTTGATTGATGAGAAAATTGTTGATTATATTGATCGTTGGAGTATTCAAAATGATTATTTTGCCCAGGTAATCTCCGGTAAAAAAAACATTGTAAACTATCTTGATTTTACAAGTGCATATTATGATGAGGATAATTACATCTCATCATTAAGTTTAGCACATAATCTCTATTCACTTTATACGATTTCACATAAGGAACAATTTTCTGATGAATTAAAACAATATGCTGTAAATTTTCTTGGAACAATAATTGATAGGCTAGGATGGGATGCAAAACGAAATGAGCCACATACAGATTCACTTCTTCGTAGTTTTGCTATAATTGGACTAGGTAAATTAGGTGACAATGAGATAATCAAAGAGGCAGAATTACGATTTAAGAAATTCCTAAAAAATCCAAATTCTCTTTCTGCAGACTTGCAAGAAGTTGTATTTTCATTAATTGCATGGAATGGGAATGAAACAGTGCACAAGAAATTTGTATCATTATATAGAAAAGCAAATACACAGGAAGAGAAATTGAGATTTCTTGCTGGAATGTGTAATTTCAAACAGAAAAAATTGCTGTTGAAAACTTTACAGTTTACACTAGGTGATGACGTACGTTCACAGAATATACAAATGCCAATAATGAGAATAACGTCAAATATCTACGCAAAAGATTTCATGTGGTCTTGGTTAAAAAAGAATTGGAAGAAAATTGTTAGTAAAGCTGGAATTGGTAATCCTCTACTAAATAGAGTAGTTGCAAGTATTGGTCAAGTTGTTGTAGCAACAGATGAGGATGATGTGAGGAAATTCTTTAAGGCAAATCCAGTTCGCGGAACTGAAAGAACTTTAGAGCAAACATTAGAACGTGTTCGCATACACTCAAAATTCCTTTCTTCATTAAAAAAACAATTCGCCTAAATGTCGACAATAAAAAAAACATCTAGTATAATAGTATCTGCGGTAATCATAGCAGGAATTGCATTTGGCCTAGTAGATTATCTGAAACCAGACCAGAATGAAATTTTACACCAGTTTACTTTAGATGCGGTTTATTTAAAAAATGATCAAATTGTAAAAATTTCGTTTGAGGATAAATCTAATAATACAAAATCTGCAGTTTTAGAAATTTTAGGGATGGATGTGACATATCACAAGGAGTACACATTTGATAATGAATCAATCTTTGTTGAAACTATGTTTTTAGATGAAATTCCAAAATATGGTTGGAAGACAACTCCGGTCGTACTGGAAATTCAACATTCCGAGTTTGGTAAAATTGCTTTGAAAACTGAAATTCATGAAACAGAAACTGATGTTCCTAAGATCATAATAGAACAAAGATAGTTATAGAAAATTACTTGTTATTCACTATCAGATATGTCTGACTTGATTTTTTCTTTCTTCAGCCACAAAGTCTTTGCTTTATGATCAATCAGGTAAATTCCCATATCTAAAATTTTATCTCGTATCGAGTCAGCTTCATCAAACTGTTTTTTCTCCCTAAGTTCGTCTCGTTTTTGAATTAACTCAAAAACAGATTCTATCTCATTATCTGTGGCTTTGATCACATTTAGCCCTAGTACATCAAGCATATACTCTATTGTTGGTAATGCAGTGTTTGCAAGGTTTTTTGTGATTTTTTCTTCTGCTGCAAGCCCATTGATCATTTTGACCATGTTAAAGAATTCTGTAAGAGCCAGTGATGTGTTAAAATCACTCTCCAAAGCATTGTCAAATCTTTCTCTTGAATCTAAGATGCCATTTTCGACACCAGCTAATTCATTCGTATTATCAGCTAACCGCAATTCATAGTAACAAGTTTCTAATTGTCTCCATTTAATGAGATTCTCCATTAGAAGTTTTTCTGTATAATCGATTGGCTTTGAATAATGTCCTGAGAGACAGAAAAGTCTGATTATATTTGGTCCCCAGTTTTCTAAGACGTGGCTTAAGGTTTTTACATTTCCAATAGATTTGGACATTTTTTCACCATTAATTGTAATCATACCAGCATGCATCCAAATTTTTGCAAAAGGTTTTCCAGTAAATGATTCAGATTGTGCAATTTCATTTTCATGATGAGGGAATATTAGATCACGACCACCACCATGTATGTCAAAACTCTCACCAAGGTACTTGATACTCATAGCAGAACATTCAATGTGCCATCCAGGTCGACCATTTCCCCATGGACTATTCCATGATGGTTTTGAATCAGAAAATTTCCATAGAGCAAAATCAAGTGGATTTTCTTTAGATTCATCTACTTCTATTCTTGCACCACTTTCCAACTCTTCAATATTCTTTTTTGATAATTTTCCATAATCAGAAAATTTTGAGACACTAAAATAAACACCATTTTTTGTGGTATATGCTATATTTTTTGCCATTAAATCTGAAATAAGATTTATCATGTCAGGTATATGCTCAGTTGCTTTTGGGTGCTGAGTTGCTCTTTTGATATTCAGTGTATCAAATTCCACAAAATAATCATCGATGTATTTTTTGCTAACTAATTCTGTGGAGATTCCACTTTCATTTGCCTTTTTAATTATTTTATCATCAACATCTGTAAAATTTTGAATAAAATCAACATTATTTCCCTTAGATTCGATGAATCTTCGTAGTGTATCGAAAATCACAATTGTTCTTGCATGTCCTATGTGTGCATCGTCGTATACAGTTACGCCACAAACGTAAATTTTAGCTGTCTCTTTAGATTCTAGGTTTTTTTCGGTTTTACTTAATGTATCAAAAATTTTAATTGTTCCCATATTATTCTCTAAAGAATCTCAGCTGTTATCCGTTTATGTTCGCTTTTTTTGTATAATTGGTAGATTTTATCTACCACTTCTGGTGTAATTTGTGTCATACTAGATGTCTCATCAGCTGTCATATGTTTATCAGTAATACAATACAATATTGCATCAATTTCTTCATATGATGCACCAATCTCTGATTCTGCAGAATGATTTGGCCAAAGATTAGGACTGCTCTTTTTTTGAATAATATGATCAGGAATACCTAGGAATCTTGCCATTTCACGTACCTGTGTTTTATAGAGTGATGCAATTGGTAAAATATCTGCAGCACCATCACCAAATTTTGTAAAATA
>CAZIHG010000002.1:0-12657 GCA_964539205.1 uncultured Candidatus Nitrosopelagicus sp. | reverse complement strand
GGCGACAGTGACTACGAAGTTCACCGCTAAGGGCTCCAGAGGTTAATTCAAACTACTGATCAAAAAGATGATGTAAGTTTGGAGCTGCAGTAACCCGTAGGTCGTCGGTTCGATTCCGATCGGCCCCACGTTAAAATTAATCAGGTTATCTATTTCTTAGAACATTCATAGCTGACCCAGTTTTGAACCATTCTATTTGAGAGTTACTATAAGAATGGTTTAGAATGATCTCTTCTGATGTTCCATTGACATGTTCAACAATACATTGTATCGGCTGTTTCTCAGAAAAATCGGATAACCCCTTCAAACTAATTCTATCATCTTCTAGAATTTTTTCATAGTCTATAGGATTCGAAAATGTTAATGCGAGTAATCCTTGTTTCTTAAGATTTGTTTCGTGTATTCGTGCAAAACCTTTCGTAATTACTGCTACACATCCTAAAAATCTTGGTGTCATAGCAGCATGCTCTCTACTACTTCCTTCTCCGTAATTATAATCACCAATTATCACCCAAGGTAAATTCTCTTTTTTGTATTGTCTTGCAATCTGTGCACAATTCTCAGTGTTTTTTGATATTAGATTTTTTGCTTTACCAACTTGATTGTTAAATGCATTAACTGCACCCAACAACAAATTATCACTTAATTTATCTAAATGTCCACGTAATCGTAACCAAGGACCAGCAGGTGAAATATGATCAGTAGTGCATTTTCCTTTAGCTTTGATCATTATTGCTAGATTTTCAAAATCTTTACCATTCCATTTGTCAAATGGTTCTAATTTCTGGAGTCTTTCACTATTAGGATCAATCAACACCTGAATTGAATTAGGATTTTCTGATGGTGGGATATACACATCATTGGAGATCAAAAATCCATTTTCAGGAACATCTGGAGCCACTTTTGGTGGGTCAAGTTTGAATTTTGTTCCATCATTAGAAACTAAATAATCTTCAATTGGGTTAAAAGAAAGACTTCCGCCTAATGCAAAAGCTATAACCAACTCAGGACTTGCGATAAAATTCATAGTTTCTCGTTTTCCATCATTCCGTCCTGGAAAATTTCTATTAAATGAAGTCACAATGGTATTTTGTTGACCTTGTTTTAGTTCTGGTCTATGCCATTGACCGATACATGGTCCACAAGCATTAGCAAGAACTGTAGCACCAATTGATTTTAATGAATCAATTTGACCATCACGTTCAATTGTAGATCGAATTTGCTCAGAACCGGGTGTAACAAGTAATGGAATTTTAGCCTTAATACCGTTTGATTTTGCTTGTTCTGCAAGATTTGATGCTCTTGACATATCTTCATATGAAGAATTTGTGCAACTACCAATTAGTGCGACTGAAATTTCATCTAGATAATCATTACTTTTAACATCATCCGCCAATTTTGAAATTGGTCTTGCTAAATCTGGTGTGTGTGGTCCTACTACATATGGCTCAAGCTCAGATAATTCAATCCTAATTATTTTATCAAAATATTTTTCAGGATTTTCCTCAATCTCACTATCAGGGATAAGAAATGATTTGTATTCATTTGCTAATTCAGCAATTTTAACACGTCCTGTAGAGTTTAGATACAGTTCCATTCTTTTATCATATGGAAAAATCGAACATGTTGCACCTACTTCTGCACCCATATTAGTTATCGTTGCTTTTCCCGTACAACTAATTGATTCTACACCTGGACCAAAATATTCGATGATAGAATTTGTACCTCCAGAAACTGACAACTCTCCTGCTACATACAAAATAATATCCTTAGCAGAGGTCCATCCACTCATCTTACCAGTAAGATAAACACCGATTCTTTTTGGATAGAGTAGTTCCCAATGCATACCAGCCATTGTTTCAGCAGCATCAACTCCACCAACACCAATTGCTAGCATTCCTAATCCACCAGCATTAGGTGTATGTGAATCTGTTCCAATCATTAAACCTCCAGGGAATGCATAGTTCTCTAAAACTACTTGGTGAATAATTCCCGCACCAGGTTTCCAAAAACCTGCACCGTATTTACTGGCAGCTGATTCGAGAAAATTATACACTTCATTATTTTCATAAATTGCTAATTTTGTATCGGACTTCCCTTCAGTTCTAGCCTGAATTAAATGATCACAGTGAACTGTTGTTGGTAATGCAACTGAATTCATACCAGCCTGCATAAATTGTAACATTACCATTTGTCCTGTCACATCTTGTAATGCAACTCTGTCAGGTTGTAGAAAAACATAATTTGTATCATTATCAAGAATTTTTTCTAAATATTCTTCATCTAAATGTCCAGCAAGGATTTTTTCTGAAAGTGTCAATGGTCGATTAACAGTTTTTCTATAAACGGAAACATTTTTTGCTAACTTCAAATAGACGGATTTCACCATTTCCAAGTTTGTTTCAATTCGCATCTTTGAACATTTTGCATTATTTTTTTATATTTATAAACGGTCAGTGAAGGAAATTTTAGAAAATTTTGAATACAGTTATAAGAGAAATATGATTATTTCGTTTGTGATTTTTACAGTAAAAAGTAATTCTAGGGAATATGAGGAACTACACTAATGGTCAAAAAAGGATTCCCTAGTTTTGGTATGTCACAGGCCGGAGCATTTGTCACAGCATTAAAAAACTATAATCTACCCGATTTTATTCTTAAACTAGTTGCTAAAGATACTAATTCTAATCTTTTAGAGAGAGGTAGAATTTCTGATAGGCTTCAAAGTATGAATGATGAAGCATTAGAACTCTTAAACGCAATTTTTGTGCAATGTCAAGATGACAAAAAAGGTAAATATGCACAGTATAGATTTTTTGCATACGTTTCAAGTATGTACCACAAATGTGAAATTTTGGTTAACGAAGTTATACCTGGTAAATCTGGTAAGGACCATAAAATTCCGGTTGCTGTAAAAAGTAATGGCATGTATATTGCAATTGCATTTAACAAAGCCACTGGAAATCCAGTTAACAAAAAATATCTAACAGAATTTTATCAAACTGCGGACGATGTAAAAAATGGAATTCATGGTACACAGTTAACCGATGCTATTTATGGTTCATCTGTTGGCTTCCGAGGTGATGCACTGGTAGAATTGGAAAGGCTAAGTAAATCACGTAAACAGAACCCTGAGGATAAATTAGAATTTAAAACTGCAAATTTTGAGAACCGAATTTATTCAGTGACAAAGTGTTAATTAAATTATTTGTAATTTAGATCTGTGATATTCATTGTCAGGAATTTTGGTTTTTTATCAGTTATAGAAAAATTTTTGTCGTATTGTAAGAATGGAAAATTGGAGAATAGGTGTTTGGTCCAAGTATCATGAACATCCTCTATGTATCTCTTGTAATTACATCTTCTTAACATTTCATGACATATTTCATGAGATACAACTGTACAGTTTTTTTCAGCTAAAAATAATTCATAGTCTTCTTCATTTGGTTTCTTCCATAATGACATTCCAAAATTTTCTGCATGGAATCCTTCACATGTACAATCAGTCCATATAGGTCTAAAATGAGTTAAGTAAAAATGATAAATATCTTCACCTCTACTTCTATGATCGCGTAGCAAATCATGCGTGTCCAATTTCTGTAGAATACTTCTTGGTGTAGTTACCATCTCATCACATTGTATGTCAAAATCTTCAGAGAAATTATCTTTTATCCATTTCTGAAAAAATTTTGCCATTTGTTTTACATACTCAAATTCTTTTTTGCGGATTTGAAGATCTTCTTCTTTAACTACAAAAATAAAATGTAAGAGCATTTTGACATAAATTATTATGTTTGGCCTTCTATCCCCATTAAGGTTAGTGTAGATCTAATCTTTTCAATTTTACGAATTTTCCAAGTTATTGTTTCTCGTAATGCCTCAACAGTACCAGATTCAATTTTTGCAAGAATGTCGTATGCTCCAAATGTACCATGAACTTCAATCACGCCCTCAAGATTCTTGAGTTGAGAAATTATTGCTTCTTCTGAACCCAGTTCACAGTTTATCAACACATATGCCGTCGCCATAGATTATAGAAACATACATCGTATATCAATTAAGCTATTGTAATTTGATTATTTTTTTGACATCTTTATAATGAAATCCCAAATTTCTTTTGGTACAGGCATCACAGATAATCTAGAAATTCGCAATAATTCCCAATCTTTAAATTTTTTCTGTTTTTTTATTTCATCAAGTGTCACAGGACTCTGCAGAAGTTTCTTGAATTTAACATCAACTACTACAAACCTTTCATTACTTTCTTCAGGATTTGGATAAGGATTTGAAACTACAATCATTATACCAACTATCTGACGTTCATCTCCTGTGTGGTAGAAAAAAACTAAATCATCTTTTTTCATATTTCTAATATGCTTTAATGCAAGATTATTATGAACACCATCCCATACTGTCCTTTTATCTTTTTTCAGCTGTAATACATTATATCCACGTGGACCACTTGGCTCCTGTTTTGCCAACCAGTAATTAACCATAGTTTCAAAATAATTTTTCTATTTTTAAATCTAAAAAATGTCCCCCGGTTCTGACTCACAAAAAATCATTGGAATAGCCAATGCCTCTTTTTTGCTCTGAAACCGGGGTAGCCCAGAATGTAGCATGCCTGGGTGAATTAGAAATCATTGTAATCAAGACGATCTCATCATCCTAATCCGTCTGCATGCCTGCTCTATTGGGCAAGATTTTTTCTAATTAGTCAAATATTAATCCAGATAATTTTATTTCAAAACCTGTGATTGATGTTCTAATCTTGAAATTATCCAATACATCGGAATTAAATTCACCAATGTTACCAATCAATTTTTTACCCACAAAAACATCAGCATATCTTCCATTAGCAAACATTGAAACATTATCTTCTGAAGTTATTGTTTTAGTATCAATTTGAAATCCAGTTCTAAGGATAGCCTGTAAAATTGATTTTGTCTCAGAATAATTAGATTCTTTATGTGCAATAATTCCTGCTAGATTAATTGTTTCACTTATTGGTTTTGATTTTGAAAATACTGTTCCTGTTTCAAACAGTTTTTGAGGATATGGTTCATGAATGTTTTTTGAAAGATTTTCCAGAAGACCAGGTAAAATAGAATCACGTAGAATTGTGTGCTCTTGGCTTTTAGAGTCTAATACAGATAACATTTCTGACGAATCGCGATTTGTGAGGTCAAATAATATTTTCTTACTTGTGAGGCTTGAATTTAGTGCCTCTGTGAACCCAAATCCTATAACAGTTTTAGAGATTCTATCTAATTTTTTTGTCATAGAACTTTTTTCACCTAATGTTTGAGAAGGAGAGAGTTTTGGTTCGATGTTATCAATTCCATATCCTAATGCAATTTCCTCAACAATATCCATTGATCCAAATATATCAAATCGGTATCTTGGGATAACACACTGTATGTTTCTCCCTTTCTGTGTTGCATCCAATCGACATTTTTTTAGACTTGATATTGTAGTGGATTGATTTAGGCTTAATCCTATAGTTTGTTCTGTTAATTTTGGAGAGTATTGTATTGTTCTTGAATTTAGTTTTGGTGTACCATTTTTTTTACCTGAAACTGTTAATTGCACTATATCGAAACCAGCAATCTGTAATATTGCAACGACAACTGATAGCATATCTTCTGCTGCATCTTTATCTAAACTAGTGACTTCTACTAGAAGATTAGTAGTTTTTGTAGTGACTGTAGTCACAGATGCGTTGATGATTGGAGGAAATGAGATTGTTTTTCCTTCAGCATCTACAATAATTGGTACATTCTTCGAGTCACCCAAAATCCAACCATAATCACGACCGACTTCTGTTTCAGATAAAATCTGATCAATTGTATTTTCTGACTCGGTGTTAAGAGGAATGAAACTATGTGAACGCGTAGATGTAGTATAAGTCAATGGGAAAGATATCTTATCAAGATCATGTAGACCTATTGATGATTTTTTTCGCTTACGACCTATTCCAAAATGTAAATCCTCTTGCATATTCATCAATTGTTTAATTGTTTCATCATCAATGATTCCATTTTTTGCAATAATCCCTGTCACAAATGGTCTAATCTTACTTACAGATTGATCGACTTTGATTTCATAGTTACCCTGTTTTTTGATATTTGTTTTTTGTATGCCTTTTTTTATTCCTAAAAGACCTTGTAACCCTAATGCTATACCAAAATCAGTCGAATAATCAGGTCGATTAGGACTATATTCAATTCTAATTTGATCATTCACTTGTGATTCAATATCTAAACCAAGAAATGGTAGAGTATCTACAATTCTTTTCTTTGTCACATTTCCAGAAATTAACTTCTTAATTCTGTTGAGATTTAGTTCTACTACTGGCATTTTATACAGTCCTTAACCAATTCAAGTTATTATTGTAAAACTCTCTAACGTCATTTAGATCATATTTTAGCATTGCAATTCTTTCTATGCCACCACCCCATGCTAAAACAGGTTTTGTAATTCCGAGTGGTCTTGTGACTTCTGGTCTAAATATTCCCATGCCAAATAATTCAACCCATTTACCAAGTTTTTCATTATAGACCATTGTTTGAAGTGATGGTTCAGTATATGGAAAAAATGTTGGCCAGAATTTAATTTTTGTAAGACCAAGCTGTTTGTAAAATTCTTTTTGTATTCCCATTAAATCCCTTAATGTTGTATTGTCTCCAATAACTATTCCTTCAATCTGATTAAACTCAACAAGATGTTTGTAACTTACTTTCTCATTCCGAAACACACGACCAAGTGAAAAAACCCTTGCCTCATCTGGTTTTTTTTCGGCTAAATATTTGATAGTGACACAAGTTGTATGTGTTCGTAAAACCATTCTTTGTGATTCAGAGAGCTGCCATTTGTATTTCCAATTTTCGGAGTGTGCTTTTGAAACTTGTTTGATCTGTTTAGGGGTTGCAGGCTTTTCTGATTTTAGATTTTCAAGATAAAATGTATCTTGTAATTCCCTTGCAGGATGATCCTGTGGTGTAAACAGCGCATCAAAATTCCAAAAGCTTGACTGTGTTAAAGTACCACTAATCTCTGAGAATCCAAGTTTTACAAAAATTTCTCTTATTTCATCTATTGTGTCTTTAAGCGGATGTGTCCTAGCTGCAAAAACTGCAGGGACATCAGCTTCTACGTCAATTGCTCCAGAATCAGAGATAGTTGAATCAATCTTAGAAGCCTTATCTGTTAATGAAATTGTTTTTAATTTCTCGATATTTTGTATTATGTAGTTTGGTCGTTGGAGTAAAAATTTGAGAGCTAGTTTATTCTCAATCTGTTCTTCAGGTATTGACTTCTCTCCAATAAATGAAATTAATTTTTCTTCAGGAGTCTCTATCGATTTTTCCTTGATAGAAACTGTTGAACCGGATTCAGTTTTATCGATTTTAATCCACCCATTTTTCTTTGCATTTGCAATTGCAGCATTGAAGCCAGCACCAGATAATACATTTCTAATTTCATCAAAAGTTTTTGGTTCATTTTTTATCAAATCCATCAGTTTTCTTTCAGGTAAGCCATTTTGAAACGCATCAATTCCGTTTGAGCCTAATGAAATTTCCACCTTTGATGATTCCTTAACTTCAGCAAATTCCTTAAGTCGAAGCCATTCAATTCCACGTCTTATTTGATCAATTGATAATTCAGCAGATTCACAAAGCTGCTCAGGTGTTTGCTGTGATTTGTTTTGTAATGATTCAATTATTTTTTTTTCAATATCATGTAAAACCTGTGACACAGTACAACGTGCCAAAAAGACTTTTTAAAGCTTAACCTAAGTCAAACTAAATGTCGTCAGATAAATTCGTTGTAACTCCTTGGCATGTTGAAGGCGACATAGATTACGAGAAATTGATTAAACAGTTTGGAACGCAAAAAATCTCAAATGATCTTCTTTCAAAACTTTACAAAATTACAGGTGAGGATCATTTTATGCTAAGAAGAGGTGTGTTTTTCTCACATAGAGATCTAAACCTAATTTTAGAAAATTATGAAAAA
Source organism: uncultured Candidatus Nitrosopelagicus sp. (assembly GCA_964539205.1). Lineage (GTDB taxonomy): Archaea > Thermoproteota > Nitrososphaeria > Nitrososphaerales > Nitrosopumilaceae > Nitrosopelagicus. The sequence goes on along the minus strand of CAZIHG010000002.1, from coordinate 4,638 downwards.
GGCAAAAAGTTCTTTCTGTATACAGGAAGGGGGCCATCTGGTCACACCCATATTGGTCATCTTATACCATGGATATTTGCAAAATGGCTTCAAGATAAATTCAATGTCAATATGTATTTCCAATTAACCGATGATGAGAAATTCTTCGCAAAGCAAAATCTATCACTTGATCAAACAAACAATTTTGCACTAGAAAATGCATTAGATTTCATTGCTTTAGGATTCAAACCAGATAAAACAAAGATCATTATTAATACAAATAATATCAAAACATTATATCCTATTGCTGCCCAAGTTGCAAAAAAAATTAATTTTTCAAATACAAAGGCTGTATTTGGATTTACAAACGAGACAAATATTGGAATGATTTTTTATACATCTTTACAATCCGCGCCTTGCTTCATACAAGATGAACAGGTGCTAATTCCATTGGGAGTAGATCAAGATCCACACTTCAGAATTACACGAGATATTGCTACAAAAATAAACAAAACAAAACCAGCACTAATACATAATATTATGATTCCATCACTTTTGGGTCCTGGTGGAAAGATGTCTGCATCAGACGAGAAAAGTACCATCTATACTACAGATTCACCTGAAGCTGTGAAGAAAAAAATTAACAAATATGCATTTTCAGGTGGACAACCTGATATAGATGAACATAGAAAAATTGGTGGTGATCCTGATATTGATGTCTCATATCAATATCTAAGAATTTTCTTTGAACAAGATGATGCCAAACTGAAAAAAATTTATGATGATTACAAGTCAGGTAAAATGTTAACCGGTGAATTAAAAGCAATACTAATCGAAAAAATTAACGAGTTTTTATCCGTACATCAAAAGAAAAGGGAAGAGGCAAAAAAAGAAATAGATAATTTTCTGCTGAAAGATTGATCAAAATAAAGATTGTCTGTCAAGACAAATATGAATCTCAAAAACTTGCAAGTCTGATTTTTGTAAAAGAAGGAAACGAGACGTTTATCACAGAAGTTTTGAATGTTTTTGATAATGAAGTGGTTTTTTCAATTAAGGATAAATCAGCTCATAGTGTTCTCTTAAAAGATAGAAATCAGGTTGAATTATTTACTGATTTTATTCAGTCTATAGTTGAAAAGGAAGATAAAATATTAGATACTGTAACTAGTGATGATATTATTGAGATTTTCAAAGAAAAATTAGACTAGGGCCTTATCCATTTCTAAGCTCATTATCTCCTGAACTTTAAGGAAATAAAGTTGTGTTGTGTAAGGCATTTGCTGTAAGTTATTATCAATACAGATCATTAGGTATCTAACTGCCCTTTTTGACACATCAACATTGAATTTCATTGGAAGTATTGGATCTTGTTTTACTTTGATTTTATCTTGCAGCCAAGGAGGAGCCATATCCTTTGTATCAGAAATTATTTTGTCATACCAGAATGATAACTGATCTGGTTGTAATCCTTTCTGAATTTGTAAAATATCATTATTTAATTTCTTGATTATTTGTGATGTGACTGACATTGACAATTTTTAAAATTTTTTGCTTTATTCCACTAACTCAAACATTGACAAGTTTTTGGTCAATTAACATATGTTACCTTGAATGTCAATCTCAGAATTCCTTATTCTAGTAGTAGATATACGACTCCCATCTTTGGCTAAAATCATGGGAACCACAACTATGGTGACTGGTGACATGTTTTGTTCTTGCCTTAATTTATTAAGTAATTCACCTTTATTGCTTGTCTCTTCACTTACCACAAGTGCATTTACATCTCCTTCAATTACTGCTGGACCAAAATCATTGTCTAATTTTGCAATTTCAAATAATGAGTTTGGAAATTTCTCTTTTAGTAAATATTCCAAAACTGAATATCTTTTTTGGAAATTATTGAGTAAATTTTTTCCTTTCTTTTTTGCCAATTCGTCTGATGTAAGACCAAGTATTACCTTTTTTGATATAGAAAATGCCTTATCAAGTAATGCTATATGACCAGCATGAATAATATCAAAAGTTCCACCAAGTGCAACTAAAGTAAATTCCATACTTGTGATTAATTTGTTTTAAAATAAACAATCCTATATACGTACAAATATTGAAAATCCAAAATAAGTAAAATAGTTTGTAAGAAGATTATCTTCTTTTTCGCATTCCAGTAATTGCAAACCAGTAAACTAATCCTGGTGCTAGTCCTACAATAAGTGGAATCCAAACTGCTATTGAGGCTTCGTAACCTGCCATGTTTATTTTTGCCACAGAAATGGTATTTAAATCCATCTCAGATACATAAAATTTCAAATGATCGATGAATATTCTATATATAAAATGGTGGACTCGCTGGGATTTGCACCCAGGACCCCTCGCGTGCAAGGCGAGTATTCTACCAGTCTGAACTACAAGCCCCCTGTTGATTCAATAACTGTGAGATTTTATTTGTTGTCTTTCTACTGGTAAAGATTTTATTTGCATTCTAAAGAATTTTTTTATGGTACTTTTAGAATCTGAGGTTTCGCTTAAAACTGGTGATACCGCACCTGATTTTAATCTAAAAGGTATTGATGATAAGATGCACACATTGAATGATTATAGCCAAAAAGGTCTATTGATAATTTTCATGTGTAATCATTGCCCATATGTCAAAGCCAAAATTGATGCAATAAAAGAAATTCACCAAAAATTTAAAGATCATATTTCTTTAGTAGGGATAAACAGTAATGATTCTGAGAAATATCCTGATGACAGTTTTGATAGTATGAAATCTGTTGCAAAAGAAAAAAACATTGATTTTGACTATCTTGTTGATGAAACACAAGATATTGCAAAAAAATATGGTGCTGTATGCACGCCTGATCCATTTTTGTTTGATTCAGATCGAAAATTAATTTTTCATGGTCGAATTGATGATGCGATGAATCCAGATGCTGTACCTAATGAAAAAGTGATGATTAAAAATATTGAAAAATTCCTAAATAATGAAAAAATTGAAAAAGATTTTGATCCATCAATCGGATGTTCAATCAAGTGGAAATAGCAGCAAACTTAAATGACCAAATTCAAGAAAATTTCTGAGGGCTCGTAGCTCAGCTTGGCTAGAGCGTTCGACTGATAATCGAAAGGCCATGAGTTCGAATCTCATCGGGCCCACATTTTCTCATATATTTTCAAATTTTGTTTCTGACCATTGTAGAATATCTTCTAATTTTTCAGTTTGAAGATCTGATTTTATATTAACTTTCTTTCCAATTTTTCCTGACAGTATAAGATGTAGATTATCATCCTTTTTCCCTTTTACAGAATAAAATGACTCAGAGAAAAATTTCAAGCCTTCTTCTGTTTCAGAAAATACTACAACAATCATAAGACCTTGTTTTGTTTTCCAAATTTTTGATAGAAGTTTTGTTAATTCTAAATCAAATAGTACATCAATTGACAATGACATATCACCAAGCAAAGATACCTTCCAATCATTAGAATGATATGCTGCTGAGGCAGCTTCAGCCTCCAATATTGATTGAGGGTCAGCAGAGAGAATAATTACATTTTTTTCATTTTTGGTATTTTGTGGATGTAGATTAATAATTTGGATGGATTTTGATATAATGGATTTCATTAACTGCTTTTCTGCATTTCCAATTTTGCCATCATCAAAATATTTTTGAATTTGTGGAATTGCTGGTAAAATTACCTCAGTCATCAGTTTTATTATATTTACATCAGAATTGATGCAACTTCGAATTAAATTATAGCTTTCAGATTCTAAACATTTTATGATATAATCAAAATATCTCTCTTGAACACGAAAATAATCATCTGGGAATTGGAATTGTTCAATTCCCTCATGCACAAACCACAAATTCACATTACCGATACTTTTTTCGGAGATTATTCCTTCTGCTGAAAAAATGTTAAGATATTTTGTCATAGTGACACGATTTATTCCTAATCTCTCCGAAATCTCAGTACCTGAAATTCCAATTTTTGAATCACGTAATAATTTGATTAACTGAAACTTTACTTCAGAAATATCATATCCACGTGCCATACACCAACTTGATTTTCACTATCGTATAAAGTCTAATTGAGATTGAAAATGATTTAGTCATAGGTTTATGATTTTTACTAAAAAAACATTAAATAGTTTGTACTTTATAGTACCGTAGAGGACGGTAAATGCCAAAACCAGGATATAAAACAATTACAATATCAGAAAAAGTTTATGACAAATTCTTAGAGTTTTCCAAAAAGAACCAAGTTGTAGGTGTCAATAGTTTTTCCGGATACGTCACCTATTTGCTAGAAGCCAAAATGGCACAAGACAAAACATTTGCAAAATATGCACCAAAATTAGAACTAATATCAATTGAAGAAGATCGAGTTATTATCAAAAATAAAATCGAAAATAGGATTGCTGAAATTGTATATCAAAGAGACGATCTCTATTGCCAACTTTGTGAGGCAAAGGATTGTCATTGTATTGGATATGCATGGTCAATTCCTGAAATCTATGAAAAATTAAATTCTAAAGGAATTCGTCACAGATAAAATAGTGGAGGAGGAGGGATTTGAACCCTCGAACTCCTGAGAGACGGGATCACCCATTTTTATGATCTTAAGTCCCGCGTGTCCAAAAGCATAATGCTTTCTTTG
>CAZIHG010000001.1:0-17148 GCA_964539205.1 uncultured Candidatus Nitrosopelagicus sp. | reverse complement strand
TCTCTCATTTTTTTAATTGCTGCTTTTACTGAACCAGTTTTCATTTCTACAAGATGATTAAAGTGTGCCATTATAGATAGATGAATTCCTTTGTCTGTAATTCTTCTAAACGTGTCCAATGTTTCTTCTGCATCTTTGTCTGTCAGAACTTTGTAAGGCCAATACGACTAAGCTTTGGTGCCAATTCTGATTGTTTTCAAATTTGGAACATCTGCATCAAGTAATTTATCAATATATGCTCCGAATAGACTTGCTTTCATTATCATAGGATCTCCACCAGTAAACAGAATGTCGCTAACTTCTGGGTGTTCTGTAACATATTGTGATAATGCTTCACCTTCTTTCATTGCAAACTTCATTTCATCCATTCCAACAAATTGTGGCCATCTAAAACAAAATGTACAATATGCATGACAGGTCTGACCCTGACTTGGGAAAAACAAAACAGTTTCGTTATACTTGTGTTGCATTCCATAAAGTTTAGTTCCATCTTTTAGAGTTGGAACGTTTAGCTCCATCTGTCCAGCTGGATGTGGATTAAGTTTTAGACGAATATCATTTGCTGTTTCTTGAATTTCTTTTCTATCTCCTCTCTTCAAAACTGGAGCCATCTGATCAAAGTGTTCTGGTTTGAGCATTCCTTTTTGAGGAAATGTCAATGCAAAGATTGAATCATTTTCTACATTGTTCCAATCGATTAGTTGTTCAATCACATAGTTGTTAGCTTTGAAAGGCAAAACATTTCCTACCACTTCCATCTCGAAAATTTGTTCTTCGGTGAATTTTTCAAGTTGTGGGAGTTTTCTAAAATTTGCTAGTGTATAAGACTGAATTGATGGTGATTCATTTACGGTCCAAACTGACTCTTGTGATGTTTGTGCCATTCTCAATAATAGGCAAATACGTTTGTTAAACTTTAGGATCGTGCCTAAACAGGCATGATTTTGAGATAGTAACAGTATAATCACCTATTCAGTGTTTACTTCTATGACACTTGCAGGAATTGAATTAACATATTTGGTAAAGGAGATAGGTGAAAAAGTAGACGGTTGCTATGTTAGTAACATATATGGAATAAATCGTAATAGTTTACTTTTCAAAATGCGTCATCCTGATAAACCAGACATAATGTTGATGATATCAAGTATAGGAATGTGGGTCACCAGTAAAAAGATTGATCCAATTGAACCAAACAAGCTTTTACGACGGTTACGCAGTGATCTTCTTAGATCCAAGATTGAAAAAATAGAACAGATTGGTACTGAACGTATAGTTTATCTGACATTTTCTAATTTTGAAAACCGGTTTGTGTTAATTGTTGAGTTTTTCGGTGAAGGAAATATGTTGTTATGTAATTATAATAAAAAAATTCTTGCATTAATGCATTCTATAGATGTAAGACATAGACAGTTACGGATTGGTCTTGAATACCAACCACCACCTCAAGATGGAATTGATATACTAGCTCTGGAAAAGGAAAAATTCAAAGGAATTCTATCAACGTCAACAAGTATTGGAAAGATTATTGGTAGAGGGTTAGGACTACCAAAAAAATACGTCGAGGAAATAATTAGACTTTCAGCAATTAGCCGTGTAAAACCAAGTAATGAGTTGTCGGATGACGAGTTTGAAGTTTTATTTGATGTGATTAACACGGTGATTTCTAATGTAGTTAATGGAAAACATGATGCGACAATCATTACTGATAAAGAAGAATCGGATGTGTTTCCAATCAGATTTTCAGATGATAACACAAAGGCCAGAGAGGTTTCCAATTTTAATGAAGGTTTAGATATAATTTTCACTGAACAAATTTTACAAAAAGGAAAATCATTATACAGTAAAGAAGCAGAAAAAAGAATTACAGAATTACAAAATAGATTAGATGAACAAAAAAATGCAATTGATGTAGTTCAGGAAAAATCAAAGAGAATTGCAGATGTGGCAAATCTACTTTTTTCAATACAATCAGAGGGACAATCAAAAATATATGATCCTGAGATAATCGAATCCCTCAAGAATCAAAATACAGAATTAATTAAGGAAAAAGGCGTGCCAATCCTGAAGATTAATGATGCAAAAGTAAAGATCGAACTCGATTCTCCACTTCCAAGTATAGCATCTATACTATTTGATGAATCCAAAAAACAGAAGGGTGCCATAAATTCTATTCAGAAGTTAATCAAGAAAACTGAGGATCAATTACAGAAAACAATCGAAAAAGGTGAAATAGCAAAAGGTTCTGTCGGTTTTTCTGAAATTAGAAAAAAGAGTTGGTATGAACGATATAGGTGGTTTTTTACATCAGATGGAATATTAGCGGTTGGTGGCCGTGATAGCTCGTCTAACTCTGCATTAGTTAGAAAACATATCGAAAATGGTGATAAAATTTTTCATGCTGAGATAAATGGCTCGCCATTTTTCATACTAAAAGATAGAAATGAGATGTTAATGCCACTAAGTCTTGAGGAAGTGGCACATGCCACTGTTTGCTTTAGTCGTGCATGGCAAACATTTGCACATGGATTGAATAGTTTTTGGGTTAACCCAGATCAGATCAAAAAGGCAGCTCCAAGTGGACAGTCAATGGGAAAAGGATCTTTTATGATCTATGGTACAAGAAATTTTATCAAAGTTTCATCGTTGAAGCTTGCAGTGGGAGTAATGAAGGAAGGTGAAAATTATTTACTAGTCTGCGGTCCGCCAGAACCAATAAAGAAAAAATGTATTTGTTATGCCATAATTGAACCAGGCGGCTCTTCAATTTCAGATGTTGCAAAAAAGATTAGGGCTGAGTTCAACAAAACTAATGATAAATTTCAGAAATTATTTGTAATTGATGATTACGTTAGAATGTTACCTACTGGTGCTAGTAAGGTTATAGATAGTGGTATTCAACAATCAATTTAGAATTGTTGCTGATTCAGTATCTAGTTCAATGTCTTTTCCATTCTCAATAGAATCAAACTGCTCATGAGAAACTACAATCATTGGAATGTTTGCTAATGCACATCCTGAGGCAACAGTTAGATCAGCTTTTGTACAAATCATTGCAATAGGAGCTGATTCATTATTCTTTAGGGAAAAAATTGTATATGCTCCAACACTACTTCCTATTCCATGTGGAAATACAAGAATAGAATTTTTAATTGATTTCTCAAAAATGTCATATTTTTGGTCGTGAATAATTCCTGTTTTTTTATCAACTGCGCCTAAAAAATTGATTGGGTTTGTAGTTTTAAGAACTGTACCTTTTGCTTTGCCTTGAACAATCACTTTAGTCATTTAGTCTCATCTTCTATGATTTTTGATAGTGGTTTTAGATTAACATCTACTCCTGTGGAATTTTTCAAATAATATGCACCCTTAACGGAATTTGTTGTGACTGCATCAGTCTCATTTGTATCAATAAGTGGTGTCAAACAAGTACAACAGTCTGATAATATTTCGCCACCAGCTCTTTCGATTTCATTAGTATATTCTAGACTTCGTGCTTGATGCTGTACTGCTCTAGAACAAAAAATCATGCACCTTTTTTGAAATGATTTACCTTTAAGCATGTTTGATAGGTCAGATAGTTCTTGTAATCCAAGTTGAGGACTTCCAAGTGTTATGAGATCTCCTTTGTCAGTGGTATTTAGTTCATCATAAATTTTATTCATTTCTTCTTTTCCGAAGTCAATTTTTTCAGAAGTTTCGGTGTCATCACGAAATTGAAATTTTGCACAAGTCCCAGAAGTACCCATTCCACCACAAAGTGCTTTACAACTGCGTCTGTCTGGTTCAGATACTCCTGATATGGTTACTGATGTATCGCCAACTTTACCTGCAAAAAATCCAAGCAGTCCAAAATCCAATTCGTTTGGATTTTCTAATTTCATTCTGATGGTTAGTGGATAATTAGTTTCATCTTTTCGAAAATCCGAATAAGGACTTTTACCAGTAAGTGCACTTGCTAATGCACTGAATGCACTTTCTTTGTTTGTTTTTAGACCACCTAGTGAATTTGCAAAAATTGCCGCGTTACTTTCAGCGAATGAAACCTGAGTGCCTTTTTCTGGTAAATCATAGATATCATATGGTGTGCAAGAAAATGTTGGCTCTACACCCATCCTAATGTAAGAGTCTCTAATGCTTTTTTGTTTTTCAATGAAGTCATCATCAATGTGATCAAACTCTGATATATGGTCAAAGTCAAAACCCATTGGATTAACAGTAGTTTTTACTCTCACTTTGATATCTTGACTTATTTTTCGTAAGAATTCCTCGCCAGAATCACCGATTGTATTATAATTAACGCCTGAGAGATGCGCCCAGTTCACTGGTACTAGTTTTTCTGCATTAGTAGCCTCACCTGTGGCAACCAAAATACGATATGCAGTTTGAAGTGCCTCACCTTTCTCTCCATTTAATGCAGACTGCTCTTCTTTTGTTAATTCCATACAAATTCTTGGTTTTACAAATATAATACTTGTACGTCATCTCCACGTATGAAAAAAATTCTTAATGGTATGATAAAGACAATGAAATCAGAAAAACCACCAAGAATCACTGCATTACAAGATCTGCATGATGCAGAAGACCGTGGTCCATTTAGCATACTTATTGGGACTATATTATCAGCTAGAGCAAAAGATGAATCAACCAGTAGAATTGTTAAAGATCTATTCAAGGTCTACAAAAATTCTAGACAACTGGCGAATGCTAAAGTAAAAGACGTTGAAAAAATTATCAAATCAATTGGATTCTATCATGTAAAAGCAAAAAGGATTATTGAAGTGGCTAAGATCATTGACTCTAAATACAAAGGAAAAGTTCCAGATGATTTAGAAAAATTAGTGGAATTGCCTGGTGTTGGAAGAAAAACTGCTAATTGTGTACTGGTTTATGCCTATGAAAAACCTGCCATCCCTGTTGATATTCATGTACACAGAATTTCAAATAGATTAGGATTGGTTTCAACAAAAAATCCAGAAGATACTGAATTTGAATTGATGAAAATAATTCCCAAAAAACTTTGGCTTGATATCAATGAAACATTTGTAAAATATGGTCAAAACATTTGCAAACCAATTTCACCAATGTGTAAGGTTTGTCAAATTAAGAATTCTTGTAAATATTATAAAACTAAGAACGCTTCTTAGTGACTAAAAGTATTACAATTACAACTCCTAGACACCCTACTATTACAAATGGAAGCATGTGTAGTGGTCCCTCTTTTGGATCACCAGATAAAATTTCTAGATTAAGAATTCCATCTACTACGGCGGGTGGATCTTGACTTCCTTGCATGCCCCAAACTGAATATGCTTTAATCTCAAATCCTTCAACATCTAGATTTGATAATACTATTCTTTCACCATTGTTTATTGTGAGTCCAGCTGTATCAGAATATGCTAAGATTACTTTGCCTCCTGGTAACCAACCTCGGTCTAATTTATCATGTACAACTACATACCCTTCATCAGGAAGCTGAACGGCAATCCAGAATTTTTTGTCGGGTGGACTTCCCATGCCGATTTCGATGAATTTGTCTTCGATTGTTGCATCATGGAATTGAATTGCACCAACACCATCCGGATTACCATATACCAATTCGTTAGTTAGATTCACCTGCCAGCTAACATCATGAATCTCATCAAATTGAATGATTATTTGATCACGTGCAGGTTTGTTAAAGTCATTATAATCAATGTCAATATTCACCATTGATAATGTTGGATTAGATTGATCCTCAGCAAATGCTGGAATAATCATAAAAGAAAGAAAAAATATTATAGGAATTTTATAATTCATCTATTCAACAAATGGTTTATCAAATTCTATGATAACTTTGGCAACTTCTGGTCGTAGAATAAATTCAGATGGTGCCTGATTGTTTTGAATCATTTCACGAAGTTTTGTTCCGCTAATCTGTTCACGTGAATCAGCATCGTGTGGACATGCTTTTGGATTTGTAAATGTTAAACATTTTCTGCAGTAAAAGAATGCAGGGAAAAATATTGGTTCTATTTCTAATTCAGGATAATCATCGAAAATTCTGTGGGCTGCAAAAGGATCATAAAAATTTCCAACGCCTGCATGATCTCTGCCAATTATAATATGGGTGCATCCATAATTCTGTCTCATTATTGCGTGATGTATTGCCTCTTTAGGTCCGGCATATTTCATTTCAGTATGTAATGTAGCAAGTTGACATTTATTTTCAGGATAATAATTCGAAATCATTGTTTCGTATGCTTTAACAATAATCTCATCCTTGAAATCACCTGATTTTTTCTTTCCGATTAATGGATTCACAAAAACACCATCACGTGTGGTTATGGCGGCTTTTTGTAACATTTCATGTGCAACATGGGGTGGGTTTCTAGTTTGAAATGCAACAATTGTCTTCCAACCAGCTTTTTCAAAGACTTCCCTTGTTTGAGTTGGAGTCATTCTATGTTTTCTAATTTCAGTTTCACTCTGTCTTTGAATATAATCAATTTTTCCACCAACTAAGAAATCCTTCATCGAGTTGGTTTTTGCTACGCCTGGATGTGCAACGTCGTTGGTACCATAAACACCTGTAGCAGTGTTAGATTTGTCAAAAGTAAATACATCTTCTACGTGTAAAACAGCTATTCCAATTCCATCTGGATTCTTAAGAAGTACATCACCAGAATCTTTCATTTTCTGAGAAGTTTCCTCATCAACATCTAAAACCGTTGGTATTGTCCATGCAATTCCGTTTTCTAATCTTCCTTTTTCAACAACAGAATCGAAGTCCTGTTTGTTTAGAAATCCCTCAAGTGGGCTAAAAATTCCATCTGCAATATTTTCAACATCATTTGCTAAATCGGTAGAAATGTCTACAGACATCAAGTCTGTAGGATCTATTTTGGATGTTCGATTTACTAGTTTTCCACCGTGTGCACTAATCATGTTGAAGCCTCTTTTTGTTAATTATTTACCTGTTGTGATCCATATGTATACCACATTCTTTGTGTTCATCAGTTTCCCACCACCAGCGACCAGATCTAATGTCTTCACCGATCTTGATAGGCCTGGTACATGGTTCACAACCAATACTAGGATATCCTTGATCTAAGAGTTTGTTATATGGACAGTTATTTTTCTTAACATAATCCCAAGTTTGCTCATAAGTCCAATTAATAATTGGGTTAACCTTTACAATACCATCATGTAATTCGTCAATCTCAAGCATTCTTGCATCTGATCTATTTTCATTTTGATCTTTTCGTAAACCAGTTATCCATCCGTCAAGTGTTTTTAGCATTTTATTCATTGGATAAACTTTTCTTATAGCACAACAAAGTTTCCTGTTCTCAATACTGTCGTAAAAGCAATCTAGACCTTTTTCTTTGACCATTTTTTCAACCTCTTGTTCATCAGGATACAACATCTCAATTTTTGTGTTGTAATGTTTCTGAACTTTATCCATTACATCAAAAGTTGCTTGAGGTAATCTGCCTGTTTCAAGTGTAAATAATCTAGCATTAGAGTTGATCTTAAACATCATATCAATAATTGCGGCATCCTCTGCACCAAAGCTTGATGCCTTGGCAAGTTTTGGGTGTAAGTTGTCAAAAGCCCATTTCAAGCAATCTTCAGGAGTTGTAAGTGATTTATTTACATCATCTAATTCACCCTGTGTAAATTTTACCATGATAGACGTGAAATTGTGAGGTATTATAATTATGCGAGAATTAGCTTGTGTTAAGAAATATTGTAAAATATAAACTCCTTTAATTAAAAAATGGAATGAATAATGAAAATTATGTTGTAGTCTTTCCATCAGTATTTGCTAAGAATAAGATTGGATTGTTGGTAGAAAATATTAAAAAAATTTTAAAAATTCAAGATCAAAAATTTAGTAAAATATCGAGAGACGGTGATCTAATACTTGTGGATGCAAACGATCCTGTTTTTGCTTCTACTATGATCAATCTTCTTTTTGGAATAAAACAAATTATGATTGCAAAGAAAGTAAAAAATGATTTCAAAACTGTTGTTGGTGAAGTAAGCAAAATGGGATCAAACCTTTTGCTGAAAGGTGAAAAGTTCTATGTTAGAATAGAAGGTGCTCCAAAAGGATATGTTCTGAAGGATGCCGAATTATCTGCTACTTCGTCATTGATTGAAAATAATAAAAAAATTGATGCACGTCCTGGAACTGAAGAAAAACATGATAAAACTCTATTTGCGTATATTACAAGATCTAACGCATATGTAAGCATCTTTAGTGACAAAGGACTTGGTGGAACGGTCAATAATTCGCAAAATCAAAAAATTATCTGTGGTATTTTTGATGAATTTTCTGCACTTGCTTGTCTAGAAACTATAAAACAAGGATTTGAAGTTAGAATAATTATCTTTTACCAAAATCAACAAGAACTTGTTAACCTGTTAAAAATTCTGCAACAAATTCTACCAAGAACATTACAAACAAATTCAAAGATAGAATTCTATAGTAGTAAAGGTATTGGGAATGATCCTGTAACAAAAAATCTTACGTTCACAGAAATTTTATTAAAAATTGGTATAAACGAAAAGATATCACACATCTCTTTACCTATATCACCACTAACATTTCCTGCTGAATTAATTAAAAAACTTCAATTAAAAACATTTGAGAAGGGATTAGTACCATACATCCCTCTTTCAGGAATTGACTCTGAAATACTTGAAAATGCAAAGCAGATAGGTTTAGAAAAACACCTCATGAAAATTGAAAAAATAATACAAAAAAAGATAGCATCAAATACGGCGAAGAAAGTAGCTAATAAAATAACAATAAAGAATATCCTTAAGACTAAAAAAACTGTAAATGTAAAACTTGGTCCAAATCTACTACATGAAGTATTAGATGTGCTACAAATCAAACATTGAAAATTTAAACGGGAAAATTAGATTAATAATATGAAAAAGATAGGACAATTCATCTATCCCTGGGGAAATGGGCATTACTCTAGAATGATGAGACTAAATGATGCACTGAATGAAAAAATGGGTGATGAGCTGGAAACACATTTTTTTAGTAAAGGAGAAATCCTTCAAAGATTATATCAAAAATTTCCTACAAAAAAACAAAACATACATGAAATTTTAATGCCAACACCAATTGACGGAAAGATGGGCCCAAGTGTAAGCTTGTCAATATTAAATCTGGTCGTCCCAGTTTCTGAAAATCAGCCTTTAGTAACACAGATCTCAAGTTATCTGAAAGAAGAAAGAAAATTCTTTGATACCGAAAAATTCGATTTGGTAGTAAATGACGGTGATATGGGTTCTAACGTCCTTGCGGATAATAGAAACATTCCAAGTGTTTTTGTCACTAATCAATTCAAACCAAAATTATGGAAATCCAGATTTTACTTCAAACCAGCACTAACTTTCATTGCAAAACAAATCTCAAAAGCTACACACATCATTGTTGCTGATTCGCCACCACCATTTACAATGTGCGAATACAATCTTAATTTCACAGATAATGTAAAGGATAAGGTGACTTATGTTGGACATTTTTCAAAGAATAAAAAAATTGAAGCAAAACACGCCACAGAGTTTGAGATGTTGATTCATGATTCTGATTTTGGATATTGGATGAGAACGGGTAACAAATCAACAAATGAAGGTACAGGAGAGAGATATGAGGAGGCATTTCATCAAGACCAAATGAAAAAAGAAAAAAGAATAATTTCACATGCAATAGATGACGTAAAAATAGACGTGGTTTTAGGTAAGGACGGTAAGAGATATTCTGTTTCAGAAGCCTTAGAAAAGCGAATTGATTGGATACAGATTGACCGGGGTTTCTTATCAGAGCAAGAAAAAGAGACTGTACTAAATTCATGTAAATATGCAGTAATTAATGGCTCACACACAGTAATGGGTGAAATTCTAGGGAATCATGCAAAACCCATAATTGGTATTCCAATATATGATGAACATACAAATCAAATACAATGGGCGCAAGAAAAAAAATTAGGTTTGATCGCACAAAATAGGGACCAAATTATTCATGCAATTCATACTTTGAGAAATAATTATGATGATTATCAGGATTCAGTAAACCAATTTTCAAAGAATTTTAATGGAGATGGTGCAGAGAATACAGCCAGAATCATATCTGAAACATTACAAGGAAAAAAATAATTATTCCAATTAACAAAAATTTTCTACTGATGTGCGGTATTTCGATGGGCGAACTGACCGCAAGGAATGAAGAGCTAATCCGCGCATCAGTATCTAGTGTATAGATCAGAATTCGTTTAACAACACTCTTATTCTAAAACGGGTGGTTTTTTTTATTGCCAAACTGCCCTGAATGCACAAACCGAGAAATACTCAAAAAAAGAAAGCAGTTAGAAGAAGAATCTGAGGCTGCGTATGAAGAGGGCAAAGATATCCGAATTCCAACCTATAGAGAGATGGAAGATGAGATTGATTTTCCAATGAAGCTTGACTCATCTACTAAACACTTTATCTGTAAAAGATGCGGTCTTTATGCAACTAGAGAGCAGATTAGCGATATAAGATACAAATTATCACGCAAAGAATCAACACGTGCTGATAAACAATATGACTACCTTGACTGGTGGCAAAAAAGCAAAAAAGAAAAAGAAGCACAATAATCACTAAAAATGGTCAAAAAAAAAGACATTATTCCAGAAGAAATTGATACTGAATTAAAATCACCTAATTTTGGCAAACCAAAAACTCACACTGCATCTGGATATTTTTTGGATATAGATGACAAGAACAATAAGGTTGACATACAAGTGTATGAGCCTATTGCAGGAACCACAATACTCGAAGGTCTTTCCCTATCAAAAGGGGTTAATCTAAACGATTTAGAAAAAGGAGTAATTTGCGAATTCAAACTGGATGAATTAAAAGCTCCACTGAGCAAAAAAACGGTGGATTATCTAAAAGATCAAGGAATCACATTAAATGCAATTGTACAGTTTGAGTTAAAAGAATTCAAGATTATAGATGAAAATATCTAATCCGAGTCTTTCCGTTTGTCTAATTGTTTTCTGAATCTATTACCAATTATGGGATTTATGAAATATGGAAAAGTTTGTTTAAACCAAATTCCTGCTCTTGCTACTGATGGTACAACAATTTCAAGTTTAGATGAGTTAGATGCTTTGATTATTGCTTTTGCCACTGTTTCAGAACTAAGTGAGATTCCAGTTGAAAATTTAGAAAAATTTTCAAATGATGGATGATCAAATAATGGTGTCCTAACCATTATAGGACTAACAACTGTTAATCCCACACCAGTTCCTTCAAGCTCATGATGTAATCCCTCAGAGAAACCTAACATTGCATATTTAGTTGCACAATAAGATGCTATTCCAGGTACACCAAAGCTTGCACCAACCGATGCGACATTAACAAAATGCCCAAAACGTTGCTCAAGCATTTGTGGTAAAAATGCCTTGGTGCAGTGAATCATACCAAAATAATTTGTCTCCATTTGTGCCACAATCTCTTGAGTTGAAAGCTCGTTGACTTTACCATAGATAACAAATCCAGCGTTGTTAACAAGAACGTCAATCTTGCCGAATTGATCAAGAACTTTCTTGCTCATTTGGTCAACTTGAATCTTGTTTGAGACATCACATTGACATATTATGTTTGTGCCTGTATATTTTGAAAGTTTCTTTTCAACTTCTAACAGCTTCTCTTTTCTGCGTGCAACAAGAACCACATTTGCACCCATCTTAGCAAATTTAATGGCAGATGCCTCTCCAATACCGCTAGATGCGCCTGTAATCACGACTGCCTTGTTTTCAAAATCCATGTTTCTTATGCCGCCTTTGTTATCTTACTTAATGCAAACTTGACTAAAAGTACCCATGTTACTACGATTGGAATGTAATATGTTGCAATTCTCCAACCAATAACTGAGTTCCACTCTAATCCTTTTTCTGGAATAACAAATTTGAATGGATCCAAGTTGTTTAGGTATGCAACTATTCCGAACTCTGCTAATCCAGAACCTCCAACTGTTATAGGTAAGTTTCCTATTGCATTAGCACCCATCACTGCCATTATAGATTCAAAAAATTCTACTGCAAATCCAACGCTGTTCGCTATTATCAAAAATGAAATTCCGTAAAAAATCCAAGCAATTAAGGCAGTAATAAAACCAACAACAAAGACTCGCTTAGATTTTGATGAGTGGAGGTTCTCCCTACTCATGGTACAAACCTCTTCAATGTATCCATTAGTTTGTTTAAGATATTTTTTGCCACGTTCCTTCCCAAACTTTGTGATTAGTGTAGCAATAACTTTTGGAACTTGGAAGGTTCGTTTTGCTGACATAAAGAATAGTACAACCCAAAGTGCAGTGACACTTACACTTGTCCCCAAAACTATTGCTGCAACTAGATATGCTCCATTCAGTAATGCAATAATTCCTGCAAGAATTGAGAGGACACCTCCGGCAAAGACTTCTGTCACTATATCAAGAAGCGCAACCCATGATGCTTTTGAGGTCTGAACTCCTCGTTTTTTCATATAGTATATGACAGCAAATTCTGCACCGACAAACATTGGCGTGGTAAATTTTATGAACTCGCTTCCAACTCGCATTGCAGCAAGTCTTTTGATCGAGTCAAATGGACCAAGAAATGCTCTTGCAATGTAAGCCAGTTTTAATCCCTGTAAACCAAGTTTTACCATGAATGCAAGAGCCGCCAACGTAAATGGAATTATTCCTATGGCAAAGACGTCTTCAGCCTTGATATCGAACTGGATTATGATTATGATAATCGGAATTAATGTAGCAGGAATTACTGCTAGTCGCCAATTCATTGAGGTTTTTTTTATGGATTCAAATATAAGCGAATAAAAAAAATATTTTGTCGAAAGATTGAAAGTTATTTTTGTAACAGGCACAGCGGGAGCGGGAAAGTCATTACTGACTTCTAAAATTAAGGAATATTATGCAAAAAACTCTGCATTTCCTGCAACATTGAATTTAGACCCTGGTGTAGGCAAATTACCATACTCTCCAGATATTGATGTAAGAGATTATGTTGATCTTAATTCTCTAATGGATCAATATGAGCTTGGATCAAATGGTTCACTAATAATGGCAAATGATCTAATTGCAACAAAAATTGATGAAATTCAAAAAGAGATTGATACTATTAACCCAGACTATCTGTTAGTTGACACTCCAGGACAGGTTGAGCTATTTGCATATCGCCCAAGTGGTCCATTTTTTGTAAAAAATCTTAATGCTGATGAAAAAATTAATCTGTTTTTGTTTGATGGCACGATGATTTCATCACCATCAAACTTTGTGTCATTAAGCCTTTTGTCTACTTCGATTCGACTACGCTTAGGACTTCCAACAATTAATGCAATTACAAAGACTGATCTTATTCCAGACAAATTGGATAAGGTTCTTGAATGGTCATCTAGTGGAAATAATCTTAGAAGTGATATTGCCAGTGAGGTTGATGGAGAAACCCTTTCGTTAGTCTCAGACATTCTTCAGAGTCTGGAGAAGAATGAATTCTCTGATGATTTAATTCCTATCTCAAATTCAACGGGGGAAGGAATGGTAAACCTTGAAAGTGCGCTGAGCAGAACTATTAACTTGGGAGAGGAGGTAGAAGATTAATGGTAAAATCAGTAATAGTTCATGCACCTTGCTCTACAGCAAACTTAGGACCAGGGTTTGATGTTTTTGGTTTGGCACTTGATGCATTTTATGATAAAATCATTGTGAAAAAGAAAGGAAAAGGAATTTCAATCAAAACTCAAGATGACATTCCACATGGCATAGAACAGAATACTGCCGGACTAGTTGCAAAAGAAATGAAAAAAAAATGTAAGATTTCTGGAGGTATTGAGATAACAATTGAGAAAAACGTGCCTGCAGGATTTGGAATGGGGAGTAGTGCAGCATCTGCTGCTGCATGCGCAATTGGTATCAACAAACTGTATAATCTAAAATTAAGCGTAAATGAACTTGTTTCATACGCAGGAATTGGTGAAAAGGCAAGTGCGGGTTCTATTCATTATGATAATGTTGCAGCATCAATACTTGGTGGATTCATTGTAGTAAGTTCCAATCCTCTAAATGTGATTAGAGTTGACGCTCCAAAAGATTTGATTCTTTGTCTCGCAGTGCCTGAAATGAAAGTACCGAAGAAAAAGACTAAGGTCTCAAGAAGTGTAATTCCGAAAAATGTAAAATTGTCTGATTCCCTGAAAAATCTCACTAATGCAACACACATTGTTGCTGGATTCTTGAATAAGGATTCTAAAATGATCGGTGAGTCTGTTATAGATGTGATAGTAGAACCTGCAAGAAAACACATGATTCCTGGTTTTGATAATGTCAAAAAAAATGCGTTAAGAGCAGGAGCGTTTGGTGTCACAATTAGTGGAGCAGGACCATCGGTGATTGCATTTACAAATAAAAAACATAATGTGAAAAAAATTGGTGAGGCTATGAGGAGAGGATTCAAAACCGCAAAGAAAAATTCAACAATTGTGATTTGTAAACCTAGCAATGGTCCCATAATTAAATAACAGAAATGAAAAAAGCAGTGATTGTTCTTAGTGGGGGGTTAGATTCAGCATGTATGGTTGCACACCTAAAATCAAAATACAAGTTGTATGGAATCACATTTGCATACGGTCAAAGAGCATCTCAGGAGATAAAGGCTGCAAAAGGTATAGCAAAATTACTGAAATTGAAAGAGCATAAGATTCTCGATATTAGTTTCATGAAGAGTTTGTATGGTGAAAGCAATGTTCTTACTAGTACAAAGAAAAAAATGCCTAGTAAATTTGAGTATTCTATTGTAGTTCCAATACGAAACGCTGTATTTTTATCCATAGCATCAGCATGGGCATTTACTCTTAATGCAGAAGTAGTTGCATATGGTGCACAAAAAGGTGATACACAATATCCTGACTGTAGACCAGAATTTTCAAGAAAACTTGCAGCTGCGTTAAACCAGGGAGAAATTGATGGAATAAAAAAGAAGATTAGAAAAAACATCAAGATCTGGTCTCCATATTCAGAAGGAATTTCTAAGAGTGATCTGATTAAAACTGGTCACAAAGTTTTAGGGAATGAAATTTTCAAGACGTGGAGTTGTTATTTGAATCTAAAATCTCACTGTGGTAAGTGTGAATCGTGTAATAATAGGAAAAATGCGTTCACAAAAGCAAAAATTTCAGATAAGACAAAATATTCGAATTAGTCATATCAAATACCGATGGTTACACCTTTCAGACCCTGAATTGCTATTTGATAAACAAAGATTAGTGAAATTGTTATGAAGGCTAATCCTAGTAAGATTAATACCGTTCTTCCTTCTTCCACCGCCGTTGATGTGTTTTGGCGGTTTAAACCTTTAAAAATTAAAACACCGCCGCCAACTCCAACAAATAATGATATCATACCGAGAATTAGATCTGTAGGATCAATACCGAGTGTAAAAGGCGTAAAAACTCCAGATAGCAGCGCTGCTATTGCTATTATGTAAATATATTTTGTGCCAAATGAAAGCCAAGATTTTATTGTCTTTTTTTGCATAGTGTTATCTTCACCAGTTATCATAGTTTCAAATTCTTGTGGTGTGGAATCTTTGGTGTTTTCCGATTCCTTGGGAAATTCTTCACGTTTAAAAAATCGTTTTTTTCTATGCCTTGCCAATCTAAAATGTTTCGAAAACTGTTTTGTTTAAAGATTTACTAAAGAATTACATCATTCCGCCCATATCTGGCATTCCACCCATTCCACCCATTCCTGGTGGCATTCCACCCATTCCTGGTGGCATTCCACCTTCGGCTCCTGGTGGTGGACCTGCTGATTTTGCAGTTGCGATAACATCGTCTATTCTTAGGATCATACATGCCGCTTCTGCTGCTGCAGATACAATTTGTTGCTTTACAACTAGTGGTTCAATAATATCACTTGTTTTCATATTTCCAACTTTGGCTTTCATTACATCAATTCCAATCCATTTATCACCCTTGATCTGTTTTGAGCGTAAGTTTGTTAAAGTGTCAATTGGATCCATTCCTGCGTTTTCAGCCAGTGCTAAAGGAATTGCTTCTAATGCATCCGCAAATTTCTCAACCGCTAATTGCTCACGACCTTCTAGTGATTTAGCCCAATTTCTTATTTTTGTGGCGGCAAATGTTTCAGGTGAACCACCTCCAGCTACAATTGAGGGAAGTTCCATTACGTCTCTAACAACCATTAATGAATCATGAATTGAACGCTCCACTTCATCGACAACTCTTTGAGATCCAGCGCGTAACAATAAAGTAACAGATTTTGGATGCTTACAGCCTTCTACAAAAACCCATTTGTCTTCTTCAACCTTTTTCTCTTGAATTAATTCAGCAGAACCTAAATCTTTTTCAAATAAATCATCTAGATTAGTAACTATTCTTGCACCT
This sequence comes from uncultured Candidatus Nitrosopelagicus sp., assembly GCA_964539205.1. Classification (GTDB taxonomy): domain Archaea; phylum Thermoproteota; class Nitrososphaeria; order Nitrososphaerales; family Nitrosopumilaceae; genus Nitrosopelagicus. The sequence goes on along the minus strand of CAZIHG010000001.1, from coordinate 696 downwards.
GTGGCTTTTGCAAGTTTTGCCATATCACTTTCTTTTACTCGTCTAACTGCCAAAATTCCTGCTTTTGCAAGATAGTGTTGTGCCATATCATCAATTCCTTTTTGACATAATACCACGGTTGCGCCAGATCCAATAACCTTGTCAACCATTGTTTTTAACATTCGGTTTTCTTCATCCAAAAATGATTTCATTTGTTGTGGATTTGAAATGTTGATTTTTGCATCTGTTTCAGTCTTATTGATTTCAAGTGCTGTGTTTACAAGTGCAATCTTTCCACCTGCTATTTTCTTTGGCATTCCAGAATGAACTATTTCTTTGTCTAATACAATACCTTGAATGATGGTAGAGTCATTAATTGATCCACCTGATTTTTTTTCAACTTTAATATCATCAATGTCAATTGTAAATTTTTCGTTATTCCTTTCTGCTACAGATACAACTGCTTTAACAACCATTTCGGATAGCATTTCAGAATCTTTTCTTACTAATTTCGTTTGCATTGAGGTTTTTGCTATTTTAAGCAATGTAGTTTTATCATTTGCAGTTATTTTTTCTGCGATATCATCTAGGAATTGTTTTGCTTTTTTAGCGGCTTTTCTATAACCGTCTACAATAATTGTTGGATGAACGTCTTGTATAATTAGTGATTCTGCATGCTCAAGTAGTGCACCTGCAAGGACTACGGCGGATGTAGTT